>DASRBA010000200.1:0-5572 GCA_035637895.1 Myxococcaceae bacterium | reverse complement strand
CAACCGCTGTGAAATGACCGGCGGGCGCTCCGTTCGAAACGACGGGGCGCCCGCCGTGTGCTAGAGGGCCCGCGCGGAGGCGTTCGCGTGGACCAAGCGTTCCTGCAGCACCTGACGGCGGAGACCCGGAAGCTCCGGGAGAGCGGCCTGTTCAAGCAGGAGCGGGTGATCGTCTCCCCGCAGCAGGCGGACATCCGGGTGGAGGGCGGCAAGGCCGTCCTCAACTTCTGCGCCAACAACTACCTCGGCCTGTCCGACCATCCGGCCCTGGTGGAGGCGGCGCGGGCGGCGCTCGAGCGCCACGGCTACGGGATGTCCAGCGTCCGCTTCATCTGCGGCACCCAGGACGTCCACAAGGAGCTGGAGGCGCGGCTGTCGCGCTTTCTGGGGATGGAGGACACCATCCTCTACGGCTCCTGCTTCGACGCCAACGGCGGGCTGTTCGAGACGCTGCTGGGCGAGGAGGACGCGGTGATCACCGACGCGCTCAACCACGCGTCGATCATCGACGGCATCCGCCTCTGCAAGGCGAAGCGGCTCCGCTACGCCAACAACGACATGGCGGACCTGGAGGCCAGGCTGGAGGAGGCGAAGGGGTCGCGCTTCCGCCTCATCGCCACCGACGGCGTGTTCTCCATGGACGGGATCATCGCCAACCTGAAGGCGGTCTGCGACCTGGCGGACAAGCACCAGGCGATGGTGATGGTGGACGACTCGCACGCCGTGGGCTTCATGGGCGAGCAGGGCCGCGGCACCCACGAGCACTGCGGCGTGATGGGGCGGGTGGACATCCTCACCGGCACGCTGGGCAAGGCGCTGGGCGGCGCCAGCGGCGGCTACACCTCCGCGCGCAAGGAGGTCGTCACCTGGCTGCGCCAGCGGTCCCGCCCGTACCTGTTCTCCAATTCCTTGATGCCGGCCATCTCCGCCGCGTCGGTGAAGGCGCTGGACCTCCTGGAGTCCAGCGGCGAGCTGCGCGCCAAGGTGAAGGACAACGCGGCCTACTTCCGCTCCCGGATGCAGCAGGCCGGCTTCAAGCTGGCCGGCGCGGACCACGCCATCATCCCGGTGATGCTGGGGGACGCGAAGCTGGCGTCGGCCATGGCGGACCGGATGCTCCAGGAAGGCATCTACGTCATCGGCTTCAGCTACCCGGTGGTGCCGCAGGGCCAGGCGCGCATCCGCACCCAGATGAGCGCGGCGCACCAACGGCCGCACCTGGACCGGGCGGTGGACGCGTTCGTCAAGGTGGGCCGCGAGCTGGGGGTGGTGAAGTGAAGGCGCTGGTGAAGAAGAAGGCGGAGCCGGGGCTGTGGATGGAGGAGGTCCCGGTGCCGGAGGTGGGGCCCAACGACGTGCTGATCCGCGTCCGCAAGGCGGCCATCTGCGGCACGGACATCCACATCTACAGCTGGGACGAGTGGTCGCAGAAGACGGTGCCGGTGCCCATCACCGTGGGCCACGAGTTCACCGGCGAGGTGGCCCGGCTGGGCAGCGCGGTCACCGGCTTCACCAAGGGCGAGCGCGTCTCCGCCGAGGGCCACATCACCTGCGGCCACTGCCGCAACTGCCGGGCGGGCAAGCGCCACCTCTGCCGCAACACGGTGGGCATCGGCGTGCACCGGGACGGCGCCTTCGCCGAGTACGTCTCCATGCCGGCGGTGAACGTGTTCAGGGTGCCCCCGGGCGTGCCGGACGAGATCGCCGCCTTCTTCGACCCCATGGGGAACGCGGTGCACACCGCGCTCTCGTTCGACCTGGTGGGGGAGGACGTGCTGATCACCGGCGCCGGCCCCATCGGCTGCATGGCCGCCGCCATCTCCAGGCACGTGGGCGCCCGCTACGTGGTGGTGACGGACGTCAACGACTACCGGCTGGAGCTGGCCAGGAAGCTGGGCGCCACCCGCGCGGTGAACGTCCAGGACAGCACCCTCCGGGAGGTGATGGGCGACCTGGGGATGACGGAGGGCTTCGACGTGGGGATGGAGATGAGCGGGAACGGGGAGGCCCTGCGCTCCATGCTGGGCGTGATGAACCACGGCGGCCGGGTGGCCATCCTGGGAATTCCGTCGAAGGAGGTCTCCATCGACTGGAACCCGGTGATCTTCAAGGGCCTGGTGCTCAAGGGCATCTACGGCCGGGAGATGTTCGAGACCTGGTACAAGATGGCGGCGATGCTCACCTCGGGGCTGGACCTGTCGCCGGTGCTCACGCACCGCTTCCCGGCGGAGAAGTTCCAGGAGGCGTTCGAAGCGATGAAGACCGGCCAGTCGGGGAAGATCGTCCTCGACTGGACGTAGCGCCCCGGCCGGCCGGCCCATCCGCCTCCGCCGCTACACTTCTCGCCAGCGCGTCCGCCCGCCCCGGACCAATCTCAGGATCGCCAGCAGCACCACCGCCCCGATGAAGGCGACGAAGATGGAGCCGGCGAGCCCGCCGAAGGGCGAGTGCACGTTCAGGGCGCTGAACAGCCAGCCGCCGATGAACGCCCCCACGATGCCCACCACGATGTCGGCGATCACGCCGCCGGGCCCGCCCACGATCACGGAGGCGAGCCAACCCGCGATCAGGCCCACGACCAACCAGAGCAGCAAACCTTCCACGGTCATCTCTTTCACCTCCCACGGAGACGTGGGCACGGCGATGGCCGCGGTCAGCCCGGCGGTCAAGGGGCGGAGCGGTCCACCGGCCGGTCCAGCGCCGAGGCCAGTTGCGGCGTCGGCGCGTCTTGAGTAGGCCCATTTCCCATGGCATCTCCCGGGCGCCCGCCCATGGGCGTGAAGAGCATCGGCCGCGCGGTCGGTTACCTGCGCGGGTACAAGCTGGACGCGGCGGGGGGCTTCGTCGCGCTGCTCGCGGTGTCGGCCGCCAACCTGGCCGCGCCGAAGCTGGTGGGCTACGCGGTGGACAACGGGCTGACCAGGGGCGACCAGCGCGCGGTCCTGGCGGCGGTGGGCGGGCTGGTGGCGGTGGCGCTGGGCCGCGGGCTGTTCAACTTCCTGCAGGGCTACCTGGCGGAGCGCGCGTCCCAGGGCGTGGCGTACGACCTGCGCGAGGGGCTCTTCAGCCGCATCCAGCGGCTCTCCTTCAGCTACTACGACCAGGCGCAGACCGGCGAATTGCTCACCCGGCTCACCAACGACGTGGAGCAGGTCCGCACCTTCGTGGGGCAGGGCGTGGTGCAGTTCGGCGCCTCGGCGGCCATGCTGCTGGGCTGCGCGGTGCTGCTGTTCACCATCAACCCGGTGCTGGCGGCGGCGTCGCTGGGCGCCATCGCCCCCATCCTCCTGGTGCTGGGCTGGTTCGTCCGCCAGATGGGCCCGCTGTTCGGGAAGATCCAGATGACCATCGGCCGGCTGAACACCTCGCTCCAGGAGGCCCTGCGCGGCATCCGGGTGGTGCGCGCCTTCTCCGCCGAGCCTCGGGAGATGGCGCGCTACGGGGCGGCCAACGAGGAGATGCGCAACCAGGGCGTGTCCCTGATCGGCATCATCTCCACCAACTTCCCGATGGTGAACCTGTTCGCCAACCTGGGGACGCTGACGGTGGTGGGCTTCGGCGGGGTGCAGATCTTCCAGCACAAGCTCACGGTGGGGGAGTTGCTCGCCTTCAACAGCTACCTCGGCTACCTCCTGATGCCGCTGATGACGCTGGGGTTCCTGGCCGCCATGCTCTCGCGCGCCAACATCTCCGCCCAGCGCGTGTTCGAGCTGCTGGACACCGCGGTGGAGGTGACGGACGCGCCGGGCGCCAAGCCCCTGCCGCCCATCCAGGGCCGGCTGGCGCTGGAGGACGTCCGGTTCCGCTACGCCGGCGCGGAGCGGGAGATCCTCCGCGGCGTCACCTTCACCGCCGAGCCCGGGCAGCTGGTGGCCATCCTGGGCACCACCGGCTCCGGCAAGAGCACCATCATCAACCTCATCCCGCGCTTCTACGACGTCACGGGCGGCGCGGTGCGGATCGACGGGCAGGACGTGAAGGGGGTCACGCTCTCCAGCCTGCGCTCGCAGATCGGCATCGTGCTGCAGGACGCGCTGCTCTTCTCCGGGACGGTGCGGGACAACATCGCCTACGGCCGGCCGGAGGCGACCATGGAGCAGGTGCGGGCGGCGGCGGAGGCGGCGCAGGCGGCCGAGTTCATCGACCAGCTCCCCCAGAAGTACGACACCGTGGTGGGCGAGCGCGGGGTGGGGCTCTCCGGCGGGCAGCGGCAGCGGCTGGCCATCGCCCGCGCGCTGCTCACCGACCCCAAGCTGCTCATCCTCGACGACAGCACCTCGGCGGTGGACGCGCAGACGGAGGCGGCCATCCAGGACGCGCTGGACCGCCTGATGCGGCACGAGCAGAAGACGGCGATCGTGATCGCCCAGCGGATCAGCACCGTGCGCGACGCGGACCTGATCGTGGTGCTGCACGAGGGGAGGGTGGCGGCGCAGGGCAAGCACCAGGAGCTGCTGGCCACCAGCGAGCTGTACAACGAGATCCTCGGGTCGCAGCTCAAGCCGGAGGCGGTGCCGCTGAGGGCCGCGTCATGAGGCGCCCGGGCGACCTCCAGTCCATCGCCTCGCTGGAGCCGGAGAAGGCCAAGCGGCGCGCGCAGGTGGCCGGGCGGCTGGTGGGCGAGCTGAAGCCGCACGTGCCCACCCTGGTGTTCTCCCTCGGCTTCATCGTGGTGCAGGCGGCCTGCGCCGGGGTGGCGCCGCTCCTGGTCAAGCGCGCCATCGACCGCGACATCGGCTCCGGGGACGGGCGCGGGCTGTTGCGCACCATGGCCATCCTCTTCGGCGTCTACGTGGTGGGCGCCGCCTCGGGACGGGCGCAGGTCCGGCGGATCGGGGTGATCGGCCAGCACGTGCTGGCGCAGCTGCGCGGGAAGCTGTTCAACCACCTGCTCAAGCTCCCGCTCCAGTACTTCGACCGCCGCCCCATCGGCGACCTGATGTCCCGCCTGCTGTCGGACGTGGAGACCCTGAACCAGCTCTTCGGGGGGGCGCTGACGCAGCTCACCGGCGCGATGTTCGCGCTGGTGGGCATCATGATCGCGATGCTCACCGAGGACGTCCGGCTGGCGCTGGCGTGCTTCCTGATCATCCCGGCCATGCTGCTCACCACCTGGTTCTTCGCGGCGCGGGCGCGCAAGGCGTACCGCAAGACGCGCGAGACGGTGGGCGACGTCACCGCCAACCTCCAGGAGGAGATCGTCGGCGTCCGGCAGGCGCAGGCGTTCAACCGCACCGAACGCAACATCCAGAAGTTCCGCGACCGCAACGCCGCCAACCGGGACGCCAACGTCCAGGCCACCGGCATCACCTCCGCCTTCTCGCCCACCATCGACATGCTGGCCACCCTCGCCACCGCGCTGGTCATCGGCTACGGCGGGGTCCGCGTCCTGAGGGGCGAGCTGACGGTGGGCCTGCTGGCCGCGTTCCTGCTGTACGTGAACAACTTCTTCCGCCCGGTGCAGCTGGCCGCGGCGACGTACACGCTGATGCAGTCCGCGCTGGCGGGGTCGGAGCGCATCTACGAGATCCTGGACGAGGCGCCGGAGCCCCAGGACGCGCCGGGGGCGAAG
>DASRBA010000199.1:0-5066 GCA_035637895.1 Myxococcaceae bacterium | reverse complement strand
CCAGCTCCGGCGCGTACGCCATCGCTGCGCTCTACGTGGTGGCGTCCACCACCGTGTTCATGCTGCCGGGCGCCGGGGTGTTCGGGATCATCCTCGCCGCCCTCCCCTCTCCGGTCGTGGCGGGCATCCTCGGCGTGGTCGGCGCGGGGCTGCTGGTGCTGGGGATGCTGGCCGGGCTGCTGTGGTGCGTGCTGCGGTTCCTGCTGACGTGCCAGGTCCTCGCCGTCGAGGACGTGAGCGGGTTGCAGGCCATCCGGAGGTCGGGCGGGTTGATCTCCGGCCGCGTGGGGCCGGGCTTCCTGGGCTGGGTGAAGGTCCGCGCCACCATCCTGGTGACGGTGGTGGCGCTGCTGGTGTTCGTGGTGATGCTGGTGTCCGGGCTGCCGGCGCTGGTGGTGCAGGTGAGCTACGGGAACCTGTTCGATCCGACGCATGCCACGCCCCAGGCGATCCCCCAGGGAATGCTGGTGCCCGCGGAGCTGATCGAGGTGCTGGTCCAGGCGGTGTTCTCGCCGATGTACATCGCGTTCGCGGGGCTCTTCTACGCGGACATGCGGGTGCGGCGAGAGGGGCTGGACCTGGAGCTGGCGCTGGAGCGGGAGCAGGAGGCGGCGTGATCGCGGCGGAGGCGATGCTGGCGGCGATGGTCGCGATGGGGTCGCCTCCGTGCGACGACGTCCCCGGCGAGCGCGCCGCGCTGGAGCAGGCGGTGAAGGGGGAGGTCCACTTCTCGTACATCGCGTCGGCGCTGGAGGAGCGGTGCGGGGCGCCGCTGGCGGCGGGGTTGAAGCTGGATGGGCCGCCGGCGGAGGCGGCCGAGGCGCTGGGAACGCGGTTGGAGGCGTTCTGCGCGCGGTCGAGGGCGGAGGGGCGCGCGGCGCTGCGGGTGGGGGATCGGGAGCACCTGGATGAGATCCTCTCGCGGCCGGAGTTTTCGCAGGCGCGGGCGGCGGACGTGGATGGGCTGACGAGGCTGTCGCTGTGGCTCACCTCGTGGCTGGAGGCGCTGTTCGAGACGCGAGGCGCGCTGGGGTTCGTGCGCTGGACCCGCGTGCTGGTGCTCGTGGCGGCGATCGCGGTGGCGCTGGGCGTCGGGTTCCGCGTGGCGGGCGCGCTGAGGAGGCGCCGGGGGCGGCGTCAGGAAGAGGTCGCTCGGGAAGGGCGACTCGAGTTGGACGCGCCCTCCGTGCACCTCGAGCGCGGCGGGACGATGGTGGAGGGAGATCCGCGCGGGGCCATCCGCGAGGGGTTGTTCGCGCTGCTGGGCGCGCTGGAGCGGCGGTCGCTGGCGCGCCCGGACCGGGTGAGGACGAACAGGGAGGTGGCGGAGGAGGTCGCGCAGCGAGGCGCGGCGCCCGAGCTGTCGGAGCAGGTTCGCGGGCTGCTCGGGTGGTACGACCGGACGTACTACTCGCTGGAGCGCCCGGCGGCGCCCGAGGCGAAGCGGTTCCTGGAGGACGTCGGGCAGCTGGCGACGCGCCTGGCGGAGCGACCGGCATGAGAGGCACGCGGCGATGCTGGAGCCTCACCGCGGCGGGCGTCCGGGCGCTCCTGGCTCACGCGCGAGCGTCGTCACCCGATGCACGTCTCTGCGGCCTGGGGGCCCGCGCATGAGGGGCGCGCGGCTGTGGATCGTCTACGGCGCGCTGCTGGGGGTAGGCGCGGCCCTGGGGCTGGCGAGCCAGAGCGCCCCGGCCGTGTCGCGCGTCCCGTCGATCGACAATCCGGGGCCGGCGGGGCTCGAGGCGCTGTATCTCCTTCTGCGAGAGCGCGGCTTCGACGCCCGGCGCATCGACGCGCGCTTCTCGGCAGTGCCGGCGGAGCTCCACACCCTCGTGTTGGCGGAGCCTGTCGAACGGGAGATCGACCGCGACGAAGTGGCGATCCTGCGCGCGTACGTCGAACAGGGCGGCCGACTGGTGTACCTCGCCCCTCCGCAACTCCAGCGGGAACAGCCGGAGATGGCGCGATGGCTCCAGCTCTACCCCTCCGGCGGGCTGAAGCTGGAGGAGAGCGGAGGCGAAGATTCGGATCTCGGAGGCTCGTACGCGACGGTCTGGGCTCCGCCGGCGCCGGATGTGCGGCGTCTCCGCGTCGGAGCTGGACGAGGCATCGCGTCGAACGATCCGGAGTCCGTGCCGGCTGCTGGACAGCGAGGTGGCGCGGCGACGCTCTCGTGGCGCACCGGGCGAGGGGAGATCTGGGTCTTCATGGGAGCGGAGGTGGCGGAGAACCGGCGGCTGGAGCTCGGGGACAACCTGGCGCTGTGGGAGGCGTTCGCGGCGGACGGGCCGATCGGTTTCGACGAGGGGCACCACGTTCGGGCGGCATCGCCCGGGCTGCCGCCCGCGCTCCTCACCGTGGCGGCGCAGCTGGCGTTCGCGACGCTCGCCTTTGCCCTCGCGCGCGGGGCTCGCCTCGGCCCGCCGCGCCCGGAGCCGGTGGAGCGCCACCGGTCGGTGATGGAGTACGTCACCTCCATGGCCTGGCTCACCCGCCGCGCGCGCGTGGAGCCGGCGCTGGTGGGTGCGCTGATCACCCGACTCCGGCACGCGATGAGCGAGACCGCTGGAGTGCCGATCACCGCATCCGACGCGGAGGCTGCGTTGCAGGTGGAGCTCCGGGCGCGCATCCCGCGCGACCGCGTGCTGGCCACGCTGGAGACCCTTCGCGCCGCGGCGGCCGGGCCACGACTCCCAGCGAGTGGCTACCTGCGATGCGCGCGGATAGCCGCGGAGTTGGAGCGCGCTCTCTCTGGCAGAGACAGTCTCCCGCACGCGTAGCGCTGGCTCACGCACGCTCCCGGCGTGGACTCTCCTCACCCGCGCAGCGCGCCCAAGCGCGCGCGTCAGGGCGGCTGCGCACCGAAGCGCAGGCCGACCCGCTGTGGACTCGACACGCTAGGCTCGCCGATCAGGCGTGGCTGACTTCCCTGGAGGCTCACGTGTCGAACGACGCTCACGAACCCTTCGGCGCCGACGCCGAGAACTTTCGCGCCGCGGGCGCTCGCGTCCTGGAGCAGTGCACGAACCTCCTCGCCACCCTCGCCGATCGCCCGGTGAAGCCGCCGATCAACGGCGAGCAATCGGTGGCCCGCTTCGGTGCGGTGCCCCCGGAGGAAGGCATGGGCCTGGCGGCGCTGGACGCGTTGGACGACCTCTTCTCCAACTCCCGCACGCCCAACGGGCGCTTCTTCGGCTACGTCCTCGGCTCGGGCGAGCCGATCGCGGCGCTCGGCGATCTCGCGGCGAGCGTCCTCAACCAGAACGTCACCGCCTGGCGCTCCTCCCCCGCCGCCGTGACCATCGAGCGCGCGGTCATCGAGTGGATCGCCTCCGCCATCGGCGCGCCGGGCTTCACCGGCTCGCTGATGGGCGGCGGCTCCATGGCGAACCTCGCCGCGCTCGCGATGGCCCGCGAGCAGCGCGCCCCGGCCAACGAGGCAGGCGCGCAGCCCGGCCCCATCTACCTCACCGCGGAGACGCACTTCTCCAGCAAGAAGGCGGTGGCGTTGCTCGGGCTGGGAACGCGCTCGCTGCGAACGGTCGCCATGGACGGAGAGCTCCGGATGCGGCCGGACGCGCTGGACGCGGCCATCACCGAGGACGAGCGCCGCGGCCTCCGCCCGCTCGCGGTGATCGCCTCCGCGGGGACGACCGCCACCGGCTCCATCGACCCCATCCCGCAGATCGCGGAGGTCGCGCGCAAGCACGGTCTGTGGCTCCACGTCGACGGCGCGTACGGCGGGTTCGCGGCGCTCGCCGTCCCCGAGAAGTTCCCGGGGCTCGCGCTGGCCGACTCGATCACCCTCGACGCGCACAAGTGGCTGTACCAGCCGCTGGACTGCGCCTGCCTCCTCTTCCGCGAGCCCGCCGCCGCGCGCGCCGCGTTCTCCGCCACGGGCGAGATCACGCGCGTCTTCTCCGACGACCCCATCGAGAGCTTCGCCTTCTTCGAGGAGTCCCCGGAGCTCTCCCGCCGCTTCCGCGCGCTGAAGGTCTGGCTCTCCGTCCGCTACCACGGCGTCTCGGCCTTCCGCGCCGCCATCCGCAAGGACCTGGAGCTGGCGCAGCGCCTGGCCTCGAGGATCGACGCGACACCGACGCTGGAGCGCCTCGCCCCGGTCCCGCTCTCCGCCGTCTGCTTCCGCTGGGTCGGCGACCGGAAGCTGGCCGAGTCCGCGCTGGAGGCGCGCAACGCCACCCTCCTCACCTCCATCAACGCCCGCGGCCGCGTCTACCTCTCCAACGCCCGCATCAACGGCCACTTCTGCCTGCGCGCCTGCCTCACCAACCACCGCACCCGCCCCGAGGACGTCGACGCGGTGGTCAGCGAGGCGTTGGCCGCGGCGGGGAGCTGATCCGGGCGAGTCATTCGCCCCCTCCAGGCCAGACCCGCCTGGGTAGCAACGGAGGGCGCGCGCAAGAAACCGGTCGGCCTACGACGTCGCGCTGACGCGGCTCTCTGCCTCCGAGGGCCTCCCCTCGCCCAGCAGCGACCCGTACATCCGCAGCAGGAACTCCGCCGCGTCCGGCCCGCGGAACACGCGCCGCGGCCCGTCGAACGCCTGGATGAGCTTCCCCGCCAGGTCCACCGGGTCGCCCGCCCGGAAGACGATGGTGCCCTCCGGCCGAGCCGACACGTCGCTCGCCACGCACGGCGTCCCCAGCGCCAGCGCCTCGCGCACGGTGAGCGCGTCGCCGTCCGCCAGCGTGGGCCGCACGAACGCGGACGCGTGCTCCACCACCGCCAGCGCCTCCAGGTGCCGCAGCTCGCCCAGGTCCTCGATCAGGTCCTGCACGCCGGCCCTGCGCGCGTCCTCGCGCGCCTCGCGGGACGCCGTCTCCACCCCGAACATCGCCAGCCCGACGTGGGGCACGCGCCGCCGCACCCGCGCCAGCGCCTCGAACAGCGCCTGCCGCCCGTACACCGGCGAGGGGTGGTGCGCGTACGCCAGCACCGGCGACCGGCGCTGGAAGAAGTGGCGCAGCGCCAGCGGCGGCTCCCCGCCCACCACCTGCGACCCGCAGAACGCCGGATGCATCACCACCCGGTGGGCCGGCAGA
>DASRBA010000198.1:0-25820 GCA_035637895.1 Myxococcaceae bacterium | reverse complement strand
CACCAACTGCTCCACCCTGGCCCCGTCCGCCGGCGGCGCGTGCGGCCCAGGCCCGGACCGCCCCTCCGTGAAGAACAGCGTCCGGTGGCAGCGGGTGGCCACCAGCAGCGCTCCATCCGTCACCATGAAGTTCATCGAGGTGGGCTTCTGGTCGTCGGGGCGATCGGTGATGCGCGACACCGCGTCCATGGTCTTCACCAGCGCGCCCGCCACCGCGTCGATCCCCTCGCGCCCCTGCAGCTCGGTCAAGAAGAGCAGGAAGCAGCGCTCGGAGTCGGTCTCACCCTTCAGCTCCTTGAGCAGCTCCGGGGCGATCCGCGTCTCGATCTCCCGCTGGTGCTGCTCGAAGTCCCGCACCGTGCCGTTGTGCGCGAACGCCCAGCGCCCGTGCAGGAACGGGTGGGCATTCCTCACCGCCACCTCCCCCACGGACTTCAGCCGGACGTGCGCCAGCACCGCGTGTGACGAGACCAGCCCGGAGACGCGCTCGAAGTCCGGGTCGGCGTGGGCCGCGCCCAGGCCGTGCGCCACCTCGGGCACCAGGCGCCCGTCGTAGTAGGCGATGCCCCAGCCATCCTTGTGCTCGCGCGACTGCTGCAGGAGCGAGTTCTTCTCCGCCACGAGCGAGCGATGCACCCGCGCGGGCTGGTTGGAGCGGAAACCGAAGAGGCGGCACATCGTTCGTCTTTCTCTACTCGCAGACGTGGGAGTCGCCGTCCCGGTGGACGACCACGTCGCCTCCCTTGATCACCCACCGGACGTGGTTCATTCCCAGGTGGTACGGCAGGTGGCCGGGGCCCTTGCAGCCGAACACCACCAGGTCCGCCGGCTCGTTCACCTTCAGCCGCCCCGCCTGCTCCAGCCGCAGGGCGATCGCCGCGCCGCGGGTGGCGGCCAGGTACGCCTCCGACGCCGTGAGCCCGTTCTCCAGGCACGCCAGCCCCAGCGCCAGCGGCAGGTTCTCCGTCATCGCCGAGCCGGGGTTGACGTTGGTCCCCAGCGCGACGTTCACCCCCGCGTCGCGCAGCTTCCGGCCGGGCGCGTACTGGCGCTGCCTCAGGAACAGGGTGGAGGTGGGGACCAGCACCGCGCTCACGCCGGCCTTCGCCATCGCCTCGATGCCCGCGTCGTTCACGTGCTCCAGGTGGTCGGCGGTGGCCGCGCCCAGCTCCGCCGCCAGCGCCGCGCCGCCCCCGTCGCTGAGCTGGTCCGCGTGCAGCCGCGGGACGAGCCCCGCCGCGCGCCCCGCCTCCAGGATGCGCCGGCCCTCTTCGGCGGTGAAGGCGGAGCGCTCGACGAACGCGTCGCAGAACACCGCCAGCTTCTGCTGCGCGACCTTGGGGATGATCTCGTCGACGCAGAGGTCCACGTACTCCCCGCGCCGCTCCTCGTACTCCGGCGGGATCGCGTGGGCGCAGAGCAGGGTGGGCACCAGCGTCACCGGCTGGGCGCCCTGGAGCCGGTGGACGATCTTGAGCATCTTCAGCTCGTCCTCGACGTCCAGGCCGTAGCCGCTCTTCACCTCCGCCACCAGCACGCCGTGCTCCATCAGCCGCCGGAGCCGCGCGCGCGCGCCGTTCATCAGCTCCGTCTCGGACGCGGCGCGGGTGGCGCGCATGGTGGAGGCGATCCCGCCGCTCGCCTGCGCCAGCTCCACGTAGCTCTTGCCCTGGCAGCGGAGGTCGAACTCGCGCGAGCGCTCGCCGGCGAACACCAGGTGCGTGTGCGGGTCCACGAAGCCGGGGCCCACGAACCCGCCCCCGGCGTCGATGAGCTTCGTCTCCGGGCCGACCGCGTCCGAGGGCAGCTCGTTCTCCGGGCCGAGGAACGCCACCCGCGCGCCGATGATGCCCACCGCGCCGCGCGGAATGGCGGCCAGGGCCTGGTCGGCTGGGCCGGACGGATCCCCCGCCACGGTCACGACCTCCGAGGTGTTGCGGATCACGATGTCCACGCAAATCCCCCCTTTCCGTCTAAGTCAGGCCGGGGATCTTCACCCCGCGCTCCTTCGCCACCTCGACCGCGCGCTCGTAGCCCGCATCCGCGTGGCGGAGCACGCCCATCCCCGGATCCGAGGTGAGCACCCGCGAGATCCGCTTCGCCGCCGCCTCGGTCCCATCCGCGACGATCACCTGCCCGGCGTGGAGCGAATAGCCGATGCCCACGCCGCCGCCGTGGTGGAAGGACACCCAGGACGCGCCGTTCACCGCGTTCACCAGCGCATTCAATATCGGCCAGTCCGCCACCGCGTCCGTCCCGTCCTTCATCGCCTCCGTCTCCCGGTTGGGCGAGGCCACGCTCCCGCAGTCCAGGTGGTCGCGGCCGATGACGATGGGCGCCTTCACCTCGCCCTTGCGGACCAGCTCGTTGAACGCCAGGCCCGCCTTCTCGCGCTCGCCGTAGCCCAGCCAGCAGATGCGCGCCGGCAGGCCCTGGAACGCCACCCGTTCGGCCGCCATGGTCAGCCAGCGCCGCAGCGACGCCTTCTCCGGGAACAGCTCCATCACCGCGCGGTCCGTGCGCCGGATGTCCTCCGGGTCGCCGGAGAGCGCCACCCAGCGGAACGGGCCCTGGCCCTCGCAGAACAGCGGGCGGATGTACGCGGGGACGAAGCCGGGGAAGCCGAAGGCGCCCTCCAGCCCGCCCAGCTGCGCCTGCGCGCGGATGTTGTTGCCGTAGTCGAAGACGTGGCTGCCTTGCTTCTGCAGGTCCAGCATCGCCTTCACGTGCGCGGCCATCGACTCCCGCGCGCGGCGCACGTAGCCGTCGGGGTCGGACCGGCGCAGCGCCGCCGCCTCCTCCAGCGACAGCCCGCGCGGGACGTAGCCGTTCAAAGGGTCGTGCGCGGAGGTCTGGTCCGTCACCAGGTCCACCTTCACGCCGCGCCGGGCGATCTCCGGGAAGGCATCCGCGGCGTTGGCGATCACCCCCACCGACTTCGCGACCCGCTTCGCCTGCGCCTCGGCGCAGATCGCGAGCGCCTCATCGAGGTCGCGCGCCACCACGTCCAGGTACCGCGTCTCCAGCCGCCGCTTCGCGCGCGCCGGGTCCACCTCCACGCCGAGGAACACGCCCCCGTTCATGGTGGCGGCCAAAGGCTGCGCGCCGCCCATCCCGCCCAGCCCGGCGGAGAGCACCAGCCGCCCCGCCAGGTCCGCGGCGCCGAAGTGGGTGCGGCCGGCCTGGGCGAACGTCTCGTAGGTGCCCTGCAGGATTCCCTGCGTGCCGATGTAGATCCACGAGCCGGCCGTCATCTGGCCGTACATCATCAGGCCCTTCCGCTCGAGCTCGCGGAAGTGCTCCCAGGTGGCCCACGCGCCGACGAGGTTGGAGTTGGCGATCAGCACGCGCGGCGCGTCGGGGTGCGTCCGCAGCACGCCCACCGGCTTGCCGGACTGGACCAGCAGCGTCTCCTCGTCCGTGAGCGCGCGCAGCGCGGCGACGATGCGGTCGAAGGACGGCCAGTCGCGCGCCGCCTTGCCGGTGCCGCCGTAGACGACGAGGTCCGCGGGGCGCTCCGCCACCTCGGGGTCGAGGTTGTTCATCAGCATCCGCAGGGCGGCCTCCTGCACCCAGCCCTTGCAGGTCCGCTCCGGGCCGCGCGGCGCGCGGATGACGCGGGTCTCGCTCATGGTGGCGGCACCATACGGAAACGGGACCGGCGGTCCAAGGTCATCCCCCGGACCGCCGGCCCCATTGCTTCAGTCTCCAGGTCTCCAGGCTCCAGGTGCTGCCACTGCCTCCCAGCGTCGGTCCGCGGCCGGCTCTCCCCTCCCGAGCCGCGATCACCGTGTTGCCCGGCGCTCGCCCTAGGCGGCGGCCAGTCGTGCTGCCCCCCACGGACCCGGCGTGGTGCGCGCCTGGATCCGGAAACACATGCCCACGTACTCGCGGACCTGGCCGCGCACCGTGAAGCGCGCGCCGGTCTGCCGGACGTATCGGTTGCCGAACAGGTCGGCGGCCGCGTCCTCCAGGACCTCCTCGGGGTCTCCGAGGTCGATGCGGGTGATCCCCAGCTCCGCGAACCGCACGTCGCCGCCCGCGAAGCCGCCCACGCGCATCCGCAAGCCGATGCGCTCCTCCAGGAACGAGAGGTCGTCCGAGCCCAGGTGCTGCTTGTCGCCGCCGGCCAGGCCGAGGTCCTCGGCGATCGCGCGGAGCGCGTCGAAGCCGTGGCGGACGCCCGCGCGCCGCGGCCCCACCCGCGAGGCATCCAGCACCAGCAAGCCCGAGCCGAACGCCAGGTCCGTCACCACCTCGTCCAGGCCGTCGCCGTCGAGGTCCTCGCGCACCATCTCGTGCCCGCGGATGACGGGCCCGGTGCCGGCAAGATCGAAGATGAGCGGGGTGGACATGGGGAGAACGCCCTTTTTTCGCTCGGTAAGACTTCTGCCGTCATTGTCGGTTGGTGGCGCCCAGAAGTTGCCGGCGTAGGCATGAGAAGCCCTACAATTCCCTGTGGTTACCTGCCGCCTCCGCGTTCCACTCTATTCTCAGGCGCTGAGAATCTGACTGTCAGGTCTCAATGACACCCGACCTTTGGGAGGCTGGCGCACCAGCGCTCCAGTTCTAGAATGACGCGCTCGCGAGGGGGTGTTCGTGGCGGAGCTCAGCCGGCGTCAGATCCGGGTGGTCGGCGCGATGTTGGAGCGCACGCCCGACGGCGGCCAGTACCTCATCACCCAGCGGCCCCCCAAGGCGTCGCTGCCGCTGCTCTGGGAGTTCCCCGGCGGGCGCGTGCAGGAGGGCGAGACGGACGAGGACGCCCTGGCGCGCGAGCTGCGCGAGGAGATGGGCATCGAGGTCCAGGTCAACGAGAAGGCGATGCAGGTGCATCACCAGTACCCGCACTACGACATCGACTTCACCGTGTTCCGCTGCCAGCTCCGCTCGGCGGAGAGCGCCATCCAGCACATCCGCGTGAACGACCACCGCTGGGTGACGCTGGACCAGATGAGCCAGTACCAGTTCCCCGACGCGGACGCGCGGACGCTGGAGAAGCTGCTGGACCTGGATCACTAGGGCGCGGCGCTCATCCCTCCACCACGGTGAACGGCGGGGCGCAGCCGGAGACATTGCCGGCGGCGTCGACCGAGTCGATGGAGATCTGGGTGGTGGCGTTGGTGGGGATCGTCACCGGGATGTCGAACGAGAAGTCGGAGCGGGTGGTGGCGGTGCCGGCCACCGGCCCGGTGCAGTCGGAGGTCAGGTAGGCGCGGATCGTCGTGCCCATATCCCCGAAACCCAGCAGATGGATGTCGGGTTGCGGGGAGGGGGAGGGCGGCACGGTCTCGGAGAGCAGGGGGACCCCGGGGGCCAGGCTGTCTTCGATGTACTGGACGGAGCTGGAGCACCCGGAGGTCCGCTCCCGATTGATCGAGGCATTGGCGCAGAAGGTGGAGACGCTGTTGTCGGGGATGAGGACCTCGATCTCGAAGTGGCCGTTCGGCTCGGCCTCGACCTCGACGAGGGGGCCTTCACACGCGGCGTGTCTGTAGACGGTCACCGTGCTGCCGGCGGGCGCGGTGCCGCTCACGGTGGGGTGGTTCTCGTTGGCCGTCGCGGCCGGCGTCACCGTCAGACCCGTCGGAGCGTCCAGCGGCGGCGGCGCGCAGGCGGACGCCGCCAGGAGCGCGAGCGTGAGAGCGAGCGATCTCATGGCCGCTGTAGAACATGAAGCGTTCGAATCTGGAAAGAGGACTGGGCGTGGTGTCGAGCGCTGCGGCTGGGTGTTTTCCCTCCTCTTGACCACGCGCGGGGGGTGCCCATCTTCGCCGCCAGGGGAGCGTGCGGAGGGACTGGGGTTGGGCGCGAGCAAAAACGATGTTCCGGGTGTGAACCCGCGCGGAAAGCAGCGAGACAAGCCTCCGCAGAAGGGGCCGCGCTTCAAGCTCGGCAGCCCGCTGGGGTACGTGTTGCTGCTGGTCCTGGGCTTCATGCTCTTCCGCAACGTCTTCCAGGACGCGGGCGTCCGGCGGGTCACCTACAGCCAGTTCAAGGACGCGGTGAAGCAGGGCCAGTTTGCGCGCGTGCAGTTGGCCAATGACTGGGTGAAGGGCTACCTGCCGGAGAACGCCGCCGCGGCGCCGCCCGAGGAGTCGGCCGCGCCGCGCGCCTTCCGCCGCCCGCCGTCCGCGCTGCCGTGGATGGCGGCGCGCGTGCAGGGCGACCAGGCGCTGGTGCCGCTGCTGGAGGAGAAGAAGGTCCCGTACGAGGCGGTGCCCACGTCCGGGCTCACCGAGGCGCTCTGGATCTGGCTCTTGCCCCTGGGGATCGCCTTCGCGTTCTGGACCTTCATGATGCGGCGGGTGACCGGCGGCATGGGCCAGGGGCCGCAGAGCGTGATGAGCTTCGGGAAGACGCGCGCCAAGATCACCTCCGAGTCGGACACCGGCGTCGGCTTCAAGGACGTGGCGGGCATCGACGAGGCGGTGGAGGAGCTCAAGGAGATCGTCGAGTTCCTCAAGACGCCGGAGAAGTTCCAGCGCCTGGGCGGCCGCATCCCCAAGGGCGTGCTGCTGGTGGGGCCGCCGGGCACCGGCAAGACGCTGCTGGCGCGCGCGGTGGCGGGCGAGGCGGGCGTGCCGTTCTTCTCCCTCTCCGGGTCGGAGTTCGTGGAGATGTTCGTGGGCGTGGGCGCGGCGCGGGTGCGCGACCTGTTCGCCCAGGCGCAGGCCAAGGCGCCCTGCATCATCTTCATCGACGAGCTGGACGCCATCGGCAAGAGCCGCAACGGCGGGGTGGTGGCCGGCCACGACGAGCGCGAGCAGACGCTCAACCAACTGCTGGCGGAGATGGACGGGTTCGACGCCCGCGCCGGGCTGATCATCCTCGCCGCCACCAACCGGCCGGAGATCCTCGACTCGGCGCTGATGCGGCCGGGGCGGTTCGACCGGCAGGTGCTGGTGGACCGCCCCGACAAGCGGGGGCGGGAGATGATCCTGGAGATCCACTCGCGCGAGGTGAAGCTGGGGCCGGACGTGGACCTGGGCTCCATCGCCTCGCGCACGCCGGGCTTCGCGGGCGCGGACCTGGCCAACGTGGTCAACGAGGGCGCGCTGCTCGCCGCGCGCAAGAACCGCGACGCGGTGACGAAGGCGGACATGGAGGAGGCCATCGAGCGGGTGGTGGCCGGCCTGGAGAAGAAGAACCGCCGGATGAACGAGCGCGAGAAGGAGATCGTCGCCCACCACGAGGCGGGGCACGCGGTGGTGAGCTGGAAGCTCCCCCACACCGAGCAGGTCCACAAGGTGAGCATCATCCCGCGCGGGCTGGCGGCGCTGGGGTACACGCTCTCGCTCCCGCTCGAGGACCGCTACCTCATGTCCCTGGACGAGCTGCGGGACAAGATGGCGGGGATGATGGGCGGACGCGCCGCCGAGGAGCTGTTCATCGGCGAGGTCTCCACCGGCGCCTCCAACGACTTCAAGCACGCCACCGACATCGCGCGGCTGATGGTCCGCGATTATGGAATGAGCGAACGCCTGGGGCCGGTGGCGCTGTCGGAGGAGCACCCCAGCGTGTTCCTGCGCTCGGCGGGGGTGAGCGACGTGCGCGCCTACTCCGAGCGCACCGCCCAGGTGATCGACGAGGAGATCCAGGCGCTGGTGTCGGAGGCGCTGGAGCGCGCGCGGCAGGTGCTCGCCCAGCACCGCGACCTGGTGGAGGCGCTGGCGGCGCGGCTGCTGGCGACGGAGGTGGTGGAGGAGGAGGACCTGGGTCGCATCCTGGGTCCGCGGGGGCGGAAGGACCACCCGGCGCATACCCACGAGGAGGGGCATCCGGAAGGCCTGCCGCACGCGTGAAAGTTGCGCCTGGCCGCCCGCTCCGTGCGCCCAGCCGTGAGGCCCTTAGATTTGAGGGCCAGGAGGTCGTGGTCGTGGATCCGAAGATCGGGCAGAGCTACGTCGCGCGGAAGCGCCTCTTCGCCAAGGGGTTGCGGGACGGCCGCTTGACGGTCCAGGAGATCGAGCGGGCGCTGCCGGCGGGGACGCTCACCGCCGCCGAGCGCTGGCTGCTCTACTACTCGCTGCGCGCGGCCCAGGTGGAGATCGTCGACCAGGAGACCGGGGAGGTGGACCACGGCGGGTTCGCCTTCGGCGTGGAGCAGCCTCCGACGGAGCATTGACACCGAAATCCGCCTGGTTAGGTTGCCCGCGATGAGCCAGCGGGATGAGGCCGCCGGGAAGCCGATCAAGGTCAAGGTGAACGACCGGCGGAGATTCGACATGGACGGGAACGTGCGGGAGGAGACCAGCAAGGCGGCGGAAGGGCCGCCCCCGGGGCAGCCGGAGGAGGAGGCGCTGTCGGCCGCGCCGCCTGCGAACGACGCCGAGGTGGCGCGGCTGCGGGCGGAGCTGGAGGTGGCGCAGAGGGACCTGGAGGCGTCTCGCCGGCGCGTGGACGAGCTGGCGCGGGCGTACCAGTCCGTCTCCCAGGACCGTGAGGAGTTCAAGGCGCGCCTGCGCCGCGAGCGCGACGGGCTGATCGACGTCGAGCGCGGCAAGGTGGCGGTGGCGCTGGTGGAGGCGGTGGACGAGCTGGACCGCTGCCTGGTCGCCGGGGACACGTCGCCGCTGGCGCAGGGCGTGCGGCTGATCCGGGACGGCCTCCTCCAGAAGCTGCAGGCCGGCGGCGTGGAGCGGCTGTCGCTGGTGGGCCAGCCCTTCGATCCCAACGTCGCCGAGGCGGTGGACATGGAGGTCACGCCCAATCCCGAGGACGACCAGCGCGTCGTCGCCGAGTTGCAGGCGGGTTACCGGATCAAGGACAAGGTGATCCGCCCCGCGCGGGTGAAGGTCGCCAAGTACGTCGCGCCGGCGCAGGCGTAGATCAGCGCCGCACCTCGGCCAGCCAGCGCGAGACCTCCTGCGCCTTGTCCGGGACGTTGCTGGCGATGAAGCCGGAGCGGGCCTGGAGCGCGAGGCTCCGCGCGCGGGAAGGATCGGCGCGCGTCGCGACCAGCGCCTGGGCGAGGTGGAACTGCGTCTCCGCCAGGTTTTCCGGGTCGCCGCCGCCGGCGAGGATCTTGGACGCCTTCTCCAGCAGCGGGAGCGCCTCCTTCGGCCGCCCCAGCGCCATCAGCGCCTGCCCCACGCCGTCCAGCGAGTACGCCACGTCCTGCGAGTCCGACCCCGCCGCCTTCGCCTTGATCCGCGCCGCCTCCTCGAACCGGTCCAGCGCCTCCGCCGGGTGCCGGTCCATCAGGAACACCGTCGCCATGGTGTCCAGCGAATCACCCAGCTTGAGGCTCTCCGGACCCACCCGCTCCCGCGCGATCTTCACCGCCTTGGTGGCCGCCTCCAGCGCGCCGCGGTAGTCGCCCTGCTGCGCCTGCAGGAACGACATGTTCCGCAGGGTGGAGATCTGCACCGGGTGATCCGGCCCGCGGATGTCGGTCATCGCCTGGAGCGCCTCCCGCATCGTCGACACCGCCCGCTCGCGGTCGCCCAGGTACATGTACGCCGCGCCCAGGTTGGCCAGCAGGCTGGCCCGGTGCACCTCGCGGCCGCTCGCCATGTCCACCACCGCCAGGCCCTGCTGGGCCGCGCTCACCGCCTCCGCGTAGTGGGCCGCCTGCAGGTGCACGGTGGACAGGTTGTTGATCAGCCCCACCTCCAGGTCCGGGCTCCCGCCCACGCGGTCGATGCCGCTCCGCGCGTGCTGGGCCCACTCCATCGCCCGGTCGTACTTGTCCCGCAGCTGGTAGACGAGCCGGGTGGCGGCCTCCACCTTGGTGTAGTCGTCGTGGCCGGCCTCGGCGAGGAAGAAGGCCTTGAAGAGGTCGCGCTCCGCCGCCTGCGGATCGCTCGCCTCCAGGTACCCCAGCAGCAGCCGCGCCTCCGCCTCCAGCGGCCGGTAGTTCAGCGGCGCCGCCGCCCCCACCGCCGCCTGCGCCAGCGGCCCCGCCTGCGCCAGCCGCCCGGCCGCCTTGAGCGCGCGGATCTGCGCCAGCTGCGACTCCACCTGCGCCACCGCGCGGCTGCGCGTGGGGTCGTCCGGCCAACCCTTCAGGTGCAGCGTCTCCAGCTCCTGGCACTGCCGCACGCTGGAGAGGCTGGCGGTGGCCTCCACCGACTTCTCCACCATCGCCTCGTCGGGCGCCTGGAACAGCAGGGCGAGCGCCTCCAACTCCTTGAGCCGCCGGTCCAGGCAGAGCATCCGGAGCTCCATCATCCGGTCGTCCACCTCGCGGCGGATGCGCGTCGCCTCGCACGCCTCGCGGAAGCCCGCCGCCCACCGGTCCGCGTAGTCGGAGATGGCGCGCGACGCGCGCTCCGCCGCCACCGCCCCGCGCTCCTTCGACACGCGGAAGAAGGCCGCCTTCATCGACGCCTCCACCTGCGGGTCCCACTTCCCCTTCAGGCGCGCCGGCGCGCCGCTGCACACCTCGGCCTTGGCCGCCGCCCGCTGCTGGAGCACCAGCGCGACGGCGCTCACGGTGAGGAGGAAGCCCGCGCCCGCGGCCGTCCACCGCGCCTGCAACTGCCGCCGCTCCAGGGAGAGCTGGCCGAGCAGCGCCTCCATGTTCGGGAAGCGCTCCTCCGGGTCCAGCGACAGCCCGCGCATGATGGCGCGCCGGACGCGGGCGGGGACGCGCACCTCGCGCGGGGGCTCGGCGATCACCGAGAGCTGGTCCAGCGCCGCCGCCCCGCCCTGGGCCACCCGCTGGGGCACAGTGCTGGCGCCGCCAAAGCGCCGGAACGCCGCCGCCGCCAGCATGGCCGGCTCGAAGGGGCGCTTGTGCCAGAGCGCCCAGTAGAGCGCGGCGCAGAAGGAGAACTGGTCCGAGCGCGCGTCCGCCTGGCGCCCCACGTGCTGCTCCGGCGCCATGTACGTGGGCGTCCCCACCACCGCGCCCTCGCGGGTCATCTCCGCCTGCAGGCCCGTCTTCGGCGGTTCGCCGGCCAGCTTCTCCTCGATGGGGGAGGGCAGGGACGCCGGCTCCTCGTGGCCGGTGAGGCGCGCCAGCCCGAAGTCGGTCACGAACACGCGCCCGTCGCGCGCCAGCAGCACGTTGGCCGGCTTGAAGTCGCGGTGCACCAGCCCCACCCCGTGGGCCGCCGCCAGCCCGCGCCCGGCGGCGCAGAACAGCTCCAGCGCCTCGCGCCACTTGTGGGTGGCGTCGCGGATGTAGCCGCTCAGGTTGTTGCCGTCGACGAACGCCATGGCAATGAAGACCTGGCCGCGGAACGTCCCCACGTCGAACACCGAGAGCACGTTCGGGTGGTCCACCCGCGCCATCGCCTGCGCCTCGCGCAACAGCCGCGCCTGGCGGTCGTGGTCGCGCGCCGCGTTTCCCGAGGAGCCGCGGAGCACCTTGATCGCCACCTTGCGGTCCAGCTCCGCGTCGTAGGCGGCATAGACCACGCCCATCCCGCCGCGGCCCACCTCGTGGAGGACGACGTAGCGGCCGATGGAGTCGCCGCGCGCGACCGGGCGCTCCTCCTCGTGCGTGGGGTTGGTGCCTGGCCACGGCGTGGCGGCCAGCGGCGGGCCGGGCGGGCTCGGCTTGTCCGGAGGGCTCCACGGGTGGAGGCTCGACAGATCCGCCGTCACCGGGTCGGTGACCCTCGACTCCTCCGGCTCAGCCGGCTCAGCCGGTGATGGCAGCCGCGTCGTCGGCATGGGGGCGCGCGCCCCAACATCCGCGCGTGCGACCCCGTTCGTCAATCGGTGCGCCTAATTCGTCAATCAGTAGGCGGATGTACGTGGGTCAGCAACTCCTGGTCCCAAAGTGCGAGAATTCAGGAGAGTCCGTCTCGAGAAGGCCCGACGAGCTTCGACAAGCGGAGGTCCCCCGATGCCAGCCGGAAACGTGATTGCCAGAGCGGTTGCTGTTCCCGTGGCGGCGGTAGATGCCGGGGCGGCGGTGGCGCGGGGCGTGGTCCACGGGGTCGCCGAGGGGATGGCCAAGGGCGCCCAGGCGGCCGGGGACTTCTTTGGCGGGATCGCGTCGGCGATGGGGGCCCCGGGCGGCGCCGGCGGCGCGCCCGCCCCGTCCGGCACGTCGCCCGTTCCCGGCGCGCCCGGCCCGAGCGCTGATCCTTCAGCCGCGGCCGCCACGGCCGACTCGGATCCGGTCGACGACTTCTTCGGCGACATGTTCGACGACGGCCCGGATGCGGCGGACCAGTCGTTCCTGGGCGCGACCGGCGGTGGGGCGATGCCAGGCGAGGGCGACCCGGCTGGCGCGCAGGCGCTTCCGGTGGTGGCCGATCCGAACGGTCAGGCCATGCTGATGACCGGTCAGGGCGCGCTGCCGGTGGTCATGTCGCAGCAGGGTCCGATGGCGGTGACGCCCCAGGGCGGGGCGATTCCGCTCCAGATGTTGACCGGGCGGGGCGCGCAGCCCCAGCCGTCGGTCCAGACCCAGGTGCAGGCCCTGCAGCAGCGGGCGGCCCAGGTGCAGGCCCTGACCGAGATGGCGACCAGGCGTCAAGCCGCGGCACCGCCTCCGGCGCCGTACTCGGGCGTGTCGGCCTTCGTCCCGCCGAAGAAGGCCCCGATGGTGTTCACCGCCCCGGCACCCGCTACGAAGGCTCCGGCGGTGAAGGTGGTGAACCCGGATACCGCGCCGACCACCGCCAAGGCGGACCCGACGCTGGCCCAGGGGTCCGGCATCGGCGTGCGCATCGGCACCACCGGCACCGGCGACGGGAACATCCGCTAGCGCTGGGGTTACCGCCGGCGGCATCCGCGGCCTCGCGCCACCTACCGGCCGGCCCGGTCCAGGACCGTCACGTGAGGCGGTTGCCGGCAGCGGCGTCCTCGGCTGATATGGCGGGCGGATGCCCCGCCTCGCCGCGGCCCTCGCGCTCCTCGCCCTCAACGCCACCGCGGACTCCGCCGACGTGGAGCGCTGGGTCCGCGCGCGCGCCGCCGAGCACCGCGCCTACCTGGACCAGCTCGGCGCCCGGCTCACCGCGGAGGGGACGCCGCTGTGGCGCGAACGCGTGCCCGGCGAGCCCCCGCTCCCGGACTTCACCCCGCCCAACTCGCTGGCGCCGCTGATCCGCGCCGTCCGGGACGGGGTGGTGAACATCCACGCGGAGGAGAGCGCGGACGGCGCGGTACAGCCGCGGCGATCCCTGGGGTCCGGGTTCATCCTCACGCCCGACGGCTACGTGGTGACCAACAACCACGTCGTCGAGCGCGCGCAGATCGTCCACGCCGCCCTGGCCGACGGCCGCGAGCTGCCCGCGGACGTCGTGGGCAAGGACGCGGCGACGGACGTCGCGCTGCTGAAGATCCGCGGGCCGGTGAAGGACCTCCCGTTCACCCGGCTCGGAGACTCCGACCGGCTCCAGGTGGGCGACTGGGTGGTGGCCATCGGCAACCCGTTCGGCCTGGATCACTCGGTGTCCCACGGGATGATCTCCGCCAAGGAGCGCGTCATCGGCGTGGGCGCGTTCGACGACTTCATCCAGACGGACGCGCTGATCAACCCCGGCAACTCGGGCGGGCCGCTGTTCAACATGCGCGGCGAGGTGGTGGGGGTGAACACCGCCATCGTCAGCCAGGGCCAGGGCATCGGCTTCGCGGTGCCCATCAACATGGTGAAGGACCTCTTGCCCAACCTGCTCGAGAACGGGCGGCTGGCGCGCGGGTGGCTGGGGATCGTGGTGCAGGAGGAGGGCGCGGCCGCGGGGGAGAAGGGCGCGGTGGTGCAGACGGTCTTCCGCGCCAGCCCGGCGGCGAAGGCGGGGATGGTCCCGGGGGACCGGGTCACCGCCGTCAACGGCCACGCGGTGGAGGGTTACCTGCGGTTCATGCGGCGGGTGGCGATCCTCGCGCCGGGCACCCAGGTCCGGCTCACCGTCCAGCGCGGGGGAGGGAAGTCGCAGGAGATGTCCGTCACGCTGGAGGAGCGGCCCCCGCCCAGCTCGCTGGAGCCGATGCCGGTGCCGCCCCCGAAGCGCTGAGCGTCAGACGCGGCGAGGCCGCGGCGGGGCGAACCATCCCCACCGCGGCCTCGGTTCTTCAAGAGCTGCTCGCCGGCTAGGCCTTGGCCGCGCCGTCCGGACGGAACCAGCCGTCCACGTAGTCGCGCTGCTGGCCGTTGATGGTGAAGTTGGCCCCCTGCTGGCGCTGGATGACGTTGCCGTTGGCGTCGCGGGCGCCCTGGTCCTTGGACTGGGTCGCGTTGGCCTGGCCGAGGTCGATCCGGCTGATGCCCAGGTCGCCGAGGCCCTTGGACTGCCCGTTGAGCCCGCCCACCTGCATCTTGAGGCCGATCTTGCCCTCGAGCTGCTTCAGGTCGTTGCCGTCCAGGTACTGCTTGTCGGGGCGGATCATCCCGAACTTCTCGCCCGCCGCGCGGAGGGCCGCGAAGCCGTTGCTGAAGGTGCCGTCCGGCCGGTCGCCCTTGATGCCGTAGGCGGTGAGGTCGGTCTTGTTCCCGAAGGTGTGCGTGAGCGAGCCCTTCTTCGCGTCGAACTGGCTGGCCGCACCGTCCTGCGGGGTGGCGTCGAAGGTCAGCAGGCCGGTGCCCGACTTGAGGTCGTTCACCTGCTCGTTGCCCTTGCCGTTGAGGTTCGCGCTGACCTTCTTGTTGGTGTCGAAGCCCGCGCCCTTGCCGTCGAGGTTGAACATCAGCGGGTCATCCCCGCCGCCGAACAGGCCGCCCAGGGGCGAGCCGCCGCCGCCGCCGAAGAGGGAGCCGATGCCGCTGGCGATCGCCTGGCCGATGCCGCCGGCCCCAGCGCCCGCGCTCGACGCCGCACCGGAGGAATCCGCCGCCGGGGCCGCCGCCGCGCCGCCCGCCGAAGCGGTGGCCGAAGCCGTGGCGCCCGCGCCCGCGGTGGCCGTGGCGACCGCGCTCCCGTCCGGAGACACCGCGGTCTGGGTCTGGCCATTGGCCGCGTTGGCCGTCGCCGTGCCCGCGCCCGCACCCGCGGCGCCGGCCGCGTTCGGGTCACCCGCCGCCGCACCCTGGCCCTGCCCGGCCGCCCCGCCCCCCAGCGCCTGCATCAGCTGCTGCAGGAGCTGGACGAGCTGCCCCAGCGCCTGCTGGAGCTGATCACCGCCCGCCGGAGCCGCCGCCCCGTCCGCTGGGGCCGCCCCGCCTGCCGGAGCCGCCGGACCACCCCCCGGAGTGGCCAGGAACTGATCCGCCGTCGGCAGCCCCACCTGCTGCTGAGGCGCCGCCGGAGCCGCCACCGCGGGAGCCGCCGCCGGCGCTGCCGCCGGAGCCGCACCCGCCCCCCCCGTCGCGCCGCCAAGCAGCTCGGTCACGCCCGAGAGGATCGTGGAAAGGCCATGCATCACATTGCTCGAATTTCCGATTCCCATGATTGGGGCTCCAGTCCCTTAAAAAACGAGAACAGCGATGTAGGTTTATCGGCTCCAATGAAGGAAAGTTGCTTCCAATAACCACATGAGACTACCTGCGTGTGGCTGTGTCCCGCCGATAAGCGCCGGAAATTACGGGGCCCGATGGGGCTTGGAGTGCTCCCAGTCCGCGAGCAGCGTCCGCAGGGCCGCGATGAAGGCCAGGGGCTGGTCGAGGATCAGGTGATGGTGCGCTTCAGGGATCTCCGCCACCGGCGCGTTCCGCTGGAGCAGCTCGTACATGTACTGGCTGGTCTCTTCAGGAACGACGGTGCTGAGGGCGCCGCGGAAGAGGGCGACGCGGACGCGCACCGCCGCCAGCGCCTCGGAGAGCTGGGGCACGCGGCGGCGGAAGACCTGCGGGTCGAACTTCCACGTCCACCCGCCGCCGCCGGGCAACTCGCGCACCGAGTGCCGAGCGATGTGATCGACGATGAAGCGGTTCTCGCAGGGCTGGTCCGGCACCAGGCGGAACTTCGCCAGCGCCGCCTCCCGGCTGGGATAGGTCTTCGGGTTCCGGAAGTCGACGGCGTACTGCATCTTCTCGGACTCGGGCGCGGGGCGGCGCACCGGCGCGTCGACGATGACGGCGCCCGCCAGGTGGTCGCCGTGCTCGGCCGCGGTGACGATGGTGACCAGCCCGCCCAGGCTGTGGCCCACCAGCACCGGCGGCGAGGTCATCCCGGCATCCCGCGCGACCGCGAGGATCTCTCGCGACCAGTACTGCGAGGGGTATTCGTCTCGGCGGCCGCTGTCGCCGTGGCCGGAGAGGTCCAGCGCGGCGACGTGGTAGCCGCGGGTCAGCAGCGGCGCGAGGAAGGACCACCACTCGGCGTGGGCGCCGCCGCCGTGCACCAGCACCAGCCCGGGGCGCTGCGGGTCGCCCCAGCGGAGGTAGTGGATGCGGCAGCCTTCGACCTCCACCTCTCGCGACTCGCGCGGCGCGCGCAGCGCGTCCTCGAACCATCTCGGCGCGTCGGCCATTCCGGCGCGGCAGCGTACTCCAGAGGTCGCCCGGACATTTCACACGGCTGGTTGCTGCGGCCGACGATCTGCCGCCTGCCGGGCGCTCCTCCCCGCGCTCCTCGATGGGCCCCCCGGCCCACCTCGGGCGCTCGGTCGTCCTGCGCTCCGGTTCGGCCGGCAGATCGTCGGCCTCCCTCCTAGTGCGTGGCGGGCTGCCCCATGAGCTGGAAGAGCTCCTTCACCCACTCCAGGAAGCGCTTGCGCATGTCCATCAGGATCTGGAGGAGGACGTCCTGGTGGTAGATCTGCTGCTGCGCGATCATGTTCTGGAGGACCGCCTGCTGCCGGTCGATCTGGCGCAGCGCGGATTGCTGCGCCAGCTTGTTGGCGTCGTTCTGCTGCACCTGCGGCTTCTGCGCCTCCTGCGCGGCGCTCTTCGGCGCCTGCGGCTGTTGCCCTTGCTGCTTCTGGAGGACGGCCTGCTCCGGCTTCGCGCCGCCGGCGGAGTGGGTCTGGTGCGCGGCGGCGGCTTGCTGCGGCTTGGCGCCGGCGGAGTGGGTCTGGTGCGCGGCGGCGGCTTGCTGCGGCTTCTGCGCCTGCTTCGCAGGGCTGAAGGCGTCGCGCTGGGAGAAGCCCTGGCCGCGGGTGAGCGCGCCGTCGCGCCCGAAGTCGCCCCCGTGCGGCTGCGGCTTCTGGCCCGGCTCGTGCCCGCCGCCGCCAGACACCGCCTGACCCTTCGCGCCGGTCCCGATCCCATGAGAAGACAAACCCCGGGCGGACAGGCCGCCGCCTGCAGCAATTCCGGTCATCGCGGTACTCCTCGGATCGGGGGAGGCTGGAAGATGGCCTCCGAGTGTTGTGCCCGCTAGACAGACCTTCGCGCCGGAGCGTGCACAGCCACCTATTTGCTCGTCCAGACCGCCACGGTGTCGCCAGTCCTGGCCATGGAGATGCGCAGGGCGATGAGCCTGGCCTTCACGCCCTGGATGTTGTCGCCGCCCTTCTTGGCCAGGGTCCAGGTGCTCTCCGGCGAGAAGACCACCTCGATCCGGACCTGGTGCGCGGACAGCATCCGCCCCAGCCGGTCCACGTCACCGTCCGGAGCCGTCCCCTTCACGCGGATGAGCGGCATCACCGGGTTGCCCGAGGCGTCCGTGCGGCTGGGCGCGCCGGAGGTGAGCGCGTACTCGCCGCCGGCGAAGAACGGGGTGACGTTGAGCACCACCTCGCCGCCGTCGCCCTTGCCGCCGATGGCCACCACCGGCGTGGCGTCGTCGATGGACAGGTAGAGCTTCTTGCCCTTCGTCCCGCGGCGGTACTCCTCGGCCGCCTTGGCGCAGCCAGGGCCCGACTCCTTGGTGCAGCTCCCCACGAACTTGCTCAGGAACGTGGAGAGGCCGTCGGTGGGACTGGCCCCGCTCTTCGCCTTCTCGAATACCGGGTCGTCCTCGGCGGCGGCGGTGGCGGCGGCGATGGCGAGCGCGACGGCAGCGAGGCGGTGCACGGGAGAAACCTCCTGGGTTTGAGGGGAAGGCGGCGAATGCTGGCAGAACGGCTGGGTGGGGTGGGGTAGATTTTTGGACTACATCAACTCACCATGTAGGCTTTGCGCTCTCCCCCACCCGGCACTCCCCCGGAGGCGTTGCGTGAGCGATCGGCGCCATCACCTGCGGTTCGACAAGGTCTTCACGGTCTTCCTCACGACCCCGGACGGGGTGATGCGCGGGGTGGGGCGGAACATCTCCGCCCGCGGCCTCTTCGTGGAGGTGAGGGAGCCGGTGCCGCTGGGCGGGCGGATCAAGGTGACCTTCGCGGGCCAGGACGGCACGGAGATGACCTGCCTGTGCGAGGTCCGGTACCAGGTGGCGTTGAGCTTCGGGAAGAAGGGCGGGGAGGGGACGGGCCACTCGCGCGGCGTGGGCCTGCGGATCGTGGCCTACGAGACGAAGGACGACGCCCCCGCGCTGCTGGTGGCGCGGGAGCGCGTGCTGCACTGAAGCTGGGCCGCTGCTACTGCGAGAAGCCCTCGAGGAGGTAGTGCGCCTCGATGCGCTTGAGGGCGAGGACCATGGCGGCCTCGCGGCTGCCGACCTCCTTGCCCACGGTGAAGCGCCGCGAGTCGTGCAGGTCCGTGCGCCGTCCCGCGTTCTTCGAGATGTCGCGGATGATGCGGTAGTTCCGCTTCATCGCCAGCTCGAGCTTCTGGTTCACGTCCGCCTCGCTCCAGGCCTCCATGCGCTTGTTCTGGATCCACTCGTAGTAGGAGACGGTGACGCCGCCGGCGTTGGCGATGATGTCCGGGATCATGTCGATCCCGCGGCGCTGGAGGACGCGGTCGGCCTCGGGGCTGGTGGGGCCGTTGGCGCCCTCGGCGATCAGCTTGATCTTGAGCTTCTCGGCGATCTCGCCGGTGATCTCGCCGCCCAGCGCGGCGGGGACCAGCATGTCCGCCTGCACCTCCCAGAGGTCCTTCTTCTCGATCTTCTGGGCGCCCTGGAACCCGAGCACGCTCTTCTTGAGGTTGGCGGGGTTCTCGTAGACGTACTTGAGCAGGGCCGGCACGTCGATCCCGTCGCCGTTGTAGATGGTGCCGTCGGCGTCGTTGACGGCGAGCAGCCGCGCGCCCATGGAGGTGAGGATCTCCGCGGCGTTGGAGCCCACGTTGCCGAAGCCCTGGAGGATGAACGACTTGCCGCGGAGGGATTCGCCCTTCTCGGCGAAGTAGTCCTCCACGCAGTAGACCAGGCCCTGGCCGGTGGCCTTCACGCGGCCCTCGGAGCCGCCGATGCGGGTGTCCTTGCCGGTGACGATGCCGCGCATGTTGTGGCGCTCGCGTTCGCCGTCGGAGTACTGGCGGTACATCAGCGCCATGATCTCCCCGTTGGTCCCGACGTCCGGGGCGGGGATGTCGATGTTGGTGCCGATCAGCGCCTTGAGCCGGTACATGAAGCGCAGGGTGATGGCCTGCATCTCCTCCCGGCCGTACTGGCGCGGGTCGATCTGGATCCCGCCCTTGCCGCCGCCGAACGGCACCTCGGCGATGGCGGTCTTCCAGGTCATCTCCGCGGCGAGCGCCTTGAACAGGTCCAGCGACACCTCGCGGTGGTAGCGGATGCCGCCCTTGTACGGGCCGCGGGCCTGGTTGTGCTGCACGCGGTACGCCTTGAAGCGCGCCGATTCACCGGGGACGAGCTGGTAGACGTTGCCGTTGGGGAGCCGGAGGTGGCCGCGGCGGATGGCGACGTCGGAGCCGAGCAGCGCGCGCCCGTTGAGGATGATCTTCCCGTCCGCGAGCATCTCCAGGCCCGCCGCGTCCCGGACCTGCGTCACCGGGAGGTCGGAGAACTTGGCGGCCTCCTCGGCCGGGATGGGCACGAGGCGGTCCTTGAGCTTGGTGCTGACGTAGAAGATGTGCTCGTAGTCCGGCTCCTCCAACTCCAGGCGAACGCGCTTGTCGAGCCCGATCAGATCGGCCGCGCGGTGGAAGATCTCCATCGCCTCCGTGAAGACCGTCTTCTTCGGCTGCGGCGGCGGGACCCGCATGTGGACGATTTCGGACTCTGACATGGCTGCGAAGGACTCCCCTGAAGGACGAGTTGGGAAAACGGCGGTGCCCCTATACGCCCTGGGCATTTCACTCGCAAATACGCCCAGTTGCGCGACGCGATGAGTCAAGCGAGAGGGTTGCGGGGGCGGGGAGGTTGAGGTAGGACCGCGGCCCGCTGAAAACGGTAGGCAGTTCGCCCCTGTAGCTCAGTCGGTAGAGCAACAGTTTCGTAAACTGTGGGTCGCCGGTTCAAATCCGGCCGGGGGCTCTTACTTCCTCTGCTTCTTCCTCGGGTTAGCCGCCCATGAGCGTTCGCTGGCGTTCATGGGCGTTCGCCGGATTGACGGTACCATGCCGGTACATAGTCAAGGTGCCCTCCCCGCCAAGCCCGAGCAGCGCAACGAGCGTCTAACGTCTTCGGGCCCGGGCGGCGGGCCAACCCGCAGGTGGCTTGCAGGGCCAGGCTGCCACGCTCTCAAAGGCACCAGGCGATCCGCATGCTGATGCTGCAGAGTTGCTGCCCCCGGAGCGCGTGGAACGTACTCGAGGGGCCTCCGAAATCCGTATAGACCTCGGCGCCGACATCCGTTGCTGAGGCGCTGATCCAGCCGAAGCAGTCGAAGCCGGTGTTGCCCTGGTACACGTCGTAGCTGGCGGCGGCGATCCAGTACTGTGCCGTGGTCTGGGGCAAGGCACCGAGCTGGGCGCTGCGGATGATCTCCTCGGTCGCGCACATATGGGCGAGCGCGGAGCTGCAAGCGGATTCGCACTGCACCTTCGCGGAGCGGTAACCGCTCACATTGCCGAATCCGGCCACGAACGTCGTGGGGAAGAGGCCGTTGGTGGGGGATGTCAGCCCGCAGAAGATCGCGTTGGTGCTGATGCGCGCTACGCCCGCATCCGTCGTGAATGTAACTACGCTCGGTCCAGGAGGGCCCTGATCACCCGTCGGCCCCGTAGCCCCAGTGGCGCCAATGGGTCCTTGCGCTCCGACGTCGCCCTTTGGTCCGGGCACGCCTGGGTCGCCCTTGTCCCCTTTGCACTGGGAGCCGAGCAGCACAACGAGCAATACCGCGTAGAGCACCTTGTTCATTGGTTCGCCCTTCGAGCACGTTGCAGACTGGCGACCGACGGGCGGCAGCCGCGAGGTCGAAGCTATCGGGCCACAATCGCCCAGTCACCTCCAACGAGGCCCCGGCCCGAACGAGGTCGCCGAAAGTTCGGGAGGGCGTACTCCATCCCGTGGGCTGTGCGCCAACCATCCGGAATCTCAGCAAAATGCCATCGTCGCGAAAGAGCTGCACCCGAACTAGACTGAGTGTCCGCGGCACGGCACGCGCAAGCGCACGGCGACAAAGCAGAGGTGACTAAACATGGGTAAACCACGGGGACCGAATCAGCTATTGTTTGTGATTCTATTTCTTGGCATTCTTGTCGTTCTCGGCTGCGGAGGCGTAAGCACTTGCCCCAAACCCGACCCCGGAGGGGGCTGCGGCGGCAGCGCAGACTGCACCGGAGCTACGACTTGCCTCTTCTGCGACTCAAACCAGACGCGTGGGGTATGCCGGAAAACCTGTGACTCTGATACCCAGTGTAGCCCTCCGGACGGGACTAAGTGTTATCGGGTTACTAAAGGTGACGGTACAACCGTGGGGATTTGCGGTTACTAAAGGTGACGGTACAACCATAGGGATTTGCCAATAGCAGCGCGCTTTTCTGACGAAGCCCGGGGTAGAGGACTTCCTCAAAGGCGGCAGTAGGTCAACCGCAAGCTCCTCGAGCTGGAGCGCGGTTGGGCACAACTGCGCGCTCAGCCAGGACGCCCTGGACCGGCTCCAGAAGCCCACCGTCGAGGGTTTGCCAACGCGCGGCCGGCCTGCGCTTCGGACACGCACGCGTGCAGGCCCTGCCCCAATCCCTCTGCCTCTTCGGCAACCTTCCGGAACGCCGACCTGCGCGAGCACGTCGCCGCTCTCCTCGGCCCTCCCTGGAGCAGTACACGACGAGGCGCAGATCCGCCCCGCCGCCTAAACTTGAATCAAATGTGACGATCTCACCTTTTGCAGAGATTTAGGGTAGCCTCGTCCGTGATCATGAGGCGGGGCGCAGGGGCACCGGCCTACCTCTCGATTCGAAAATAGGGAGGGCCATGATGCGCCACTTGCGAATCGGCATTACAGCGCTGGCCGCGGTTCTATACCTCAGTGGCGGTTGTGGCGGATCCGACCAAAGCTGTGGCGGCTGTGGGCCCGACCAACCAGATGCTGGCGACTCTTGTTCAAGCAGTTGGGTGGACAGTGGGTTCGATCAGGACGCTGGACTCAATGGCGATGGTGGGCGCATTTCAGCAATGCTCAACGCTAGAGCCGCGCTATCCATGGTAGCGAACATGAGTGTGGATCTCGATGGAGACGGACGAAAGGAGCTCACGCGCGCGGTAAGGGCATGCGACAACTTTACAGACGCGATCGATTTTGACGGCGATGGCCAAGTGGACGCCACCTGGGACTACTCGCCAGGGGGACAGATCTATCGGCAGTTCAACGATGCCGGCACGGTCATTTTCTCTCGAACTATGCAGGCAGGGGATGGCGGCACATTCACAGTCGCACAGGAAGCCGACACAAACGACGACGGCCGACTTGATCAGCGAGAAACATACCTGCTTGATCCGGGCAATACACAAGTCGCCGTGAAAATAGAAAGAGATACCAAGTACTCTGGAGTATTCGATCTGACGGCCAACACAACAGTGCCGCGAGCGCAAGAGCAACTGGCGACCGCCACTCAGGTTGGCGGGGCCTGTAGCGCCGCCCAGTTACAAACGCTACAAAGCGCCTTTGATGACGCCTTCTTGCTTGGCTACGATTGCCTTAGAAGCATGTCTCCCTTTCTGGCTGCCTCTTTTGAATACGAGGTTGGTCGTTATGAATGGAATATCGAGTGCACACAGCAACTCCCGTCAAACGTGTGCGCCCGCTATGATCTTCTGAATTACGTAGCCCGTGCGGTTTGGGGCTCGCTCGGAGGCACTGTTAGGCCGACAATTGAGGTATCCCCTCTGGCGTTCACCAGTTCATGTACCAGTGGTCTTCAACAGCCCTATCAGGCAGCCATTTTGTTCCATGAAGCACTCCATGGCGTGTTTGGTATTCATCATAGTCTCAACCCAGGCTCGGATGCGTCTGATAGGGTGTATGGTTGCGAGCGCGCTTGTTTTGGGTCGGCGCCGACCTCGCAAGACTGTGCGCAATGTCTCGCGGCGAAGAATTCGGATAATCGGTGCTCGCAATACCCCTTCAAGGCGTGCTCAGCCGACCCGCCCGCTTATTGCGGCTGTATCACTAACCCAACGGCCTATCAGACGTTGTCTGCTTGCGCAGTCGATTGTCCTAGCGGCCTGGCGTGCTTTGCCTCGAAGTGTTACCCCAATGGTCCTTGTGCGCCCTGATGCTACTGCGTTAGGCCGAGGGGCGCTTGGGTGAAGCACGGTAAGGCTGAGATGTCTCCGAGGTTCGGGTTCGGAGGCAGAGAGGACACCGGGGGAGGCAGGTGCTCAGGATGCGCGCGATCGCCAGGCGGAACGTGATGAAGGAGTCCGCGAAGTGGCGTTTCGGCCTCTGGTTGGAGCGGACTGGCTTCACCCTTCCATCCTTCCGAGGGGGAAAGCGCGGCACTTCTCCGCGACGACGAAGGCGTAGCAGACTGAGGGCCACGGACACATGGTGATGCCAGCCCGAGAAGTGCCGGCCCTCGAAGTGGTCGAGCCCCAGCTCGTTCTTGAGGTCTTCGTAGTCGCGCTCGGTGCGGTAGCGCTCCTTCACCAGTCGCACCATCAGCTTGCGGCTGGTCTCCTTCGCCAGCGTGAGCAGGTAGAAGTGCGCCGGCTCGTCTTCGCCATCGCGCCACTCCATCGGCAGCCACTGCTCCCGGCGCGCTCGTAGGGCTGTTCGGGCCGACAGCACTGCCGAGCCTCCACCGGGCAGAGCGTTACCGCTGGCCTCGCGGGCATCTTGCGCACGAAACCCCACCGGAACGGTTCGACGCCAGTCGCGTCTACGATCCCGCGATCACTCCATGGCCCATGGCCTGCCACCGGCATGGTATAGAGCGGACCCATGTCTGGGAATGACAGGCGTTTCTCTCGCCCGACCTTATTGAACGCATGCCTCATTCAACAATCGCTAAGCCATGCAGGGATGGATCGGCTTCTTCTCGAGCTGGGGCTCAACGACCGTATTCCCAAGGGTACGAGCGGCATGATGGCGCGCGCGAATGCTCTCGCCCAGTATGTGCTCGCGAATCAGGATCAACTGATCGATGGTAAACAGCGTTTGGCGTTGGCCGTAGTAGAGCGGGCGATTCGGGTAGATCCACGACCAGATGTGAAACCGGAGTCCGTCTCCGAGGAGGTACATAATGCCTTCTGGACGAGTCTGATCCAAGACGGCTATCTCGTAGACGGAGGCAGACTTGCTCAAGTCGAGCAGCCCCCGCCTCCGATTTTTCTCGCTGACATGAAGACGTTGCCGATGCCGCCCCAAGAGGCGACGGCCGAGCAGGCGGTTGTGAGAAGTGCTGCGCCGAGCCTGCATCTACAGGCGTTGCCACAGACGATCGGAGTGCCTCCAGCAATGGCGCCCAAACTCGCTTCGGGCCCTACAAAGGTTTTTCTCGTGCACGGCCATGATAGCGGACTAAAGCATGAAGTTGCCCGATTTCTTGAGAAGCTCGGTCTTACACCCATCATACTTCACGAACGACCCAACGGAGGCCGCGCGCTAATCAGCAAGTTCCAGGACGAGGCCGCGGATGTGCGATTCGCAATCGTTCTGATGACTCCCGACGACACCGGGGGTCTTTCCGGAGAGGCGCCAAAGCCGCGCGCGCGTCAAAATGTTGTCTTTGAGCTCGGCTTTTTCATCGGCAGGCTGGGTCCGAGCAATGTGTGTGCGCTGCTTTCCGGTCACGTTGAAAGGCCTTCGGATTTCGAGTCCGTTGTGTACGTGGATTATGATCCGAAAGGCGCATGGAAGAACGAAATTGCGCGAGAACTGAGGCAGGCGAACATCATGTTCGATTCGAACGCCTTGATTGGTTGAGGGTTCGTCGGCGGGCGGTGGCGGGCGGCGCGGCCGAACAGCACCATCTGGCTTCGATGCTGCTGCGTCATTGTTGAAACCACTCGGGCGGGATGCCCAACGCTGCGAGGATCCGCTCGGGCGAACGTTCGCCATTGATCTCGCTGAGCGTCGGTGGTTCGAACATCGCATCGGGCGGAGGCGCGAACTCCCCCATCCCTTCTCCGTGATACATCCTGACGAAAAATGGGTCCAGCTCTGGCGTGATCGTTACCTCATGCACGGTTGCCCGAGGCAACTGTTCCGCCAAACCAAGATGAGCGCCAGCCAGTTGAAGTCCTCCAGAAGCCAGGAGGAGGCCACGAGGTGTGTCCGCTGGTTGACCCTGCGCTGGCCCAGCGCACACGGTGGGGCGGGCTGGCGGTGGCGGTCTCCGGGCTTCTGGCGCGGACGCGCCGTGGCGGAAGGCGCTCGGGGGCGCCCGCCGCTTTCACGGCCGGTAGCAGCTACTCCAGCGCGCGGTTACTTCGCGGAGTGAGATCGCGCCCGCGCGTCCGCCAACACCGACAGCGCGTCGCTCCCGCGCACCGTATCAACGCACGCCGCCTCCCGGCGGGGCCGAGGAACGCGCCCGGCCGACCGAGAGGAGTCGTGGCGGGCACCTCTTTCCGGACGTTCCTGCTGGAAGAGGCACCTTCCGCTGCCGGACCAGCGATGGCGCGGTGCAGCGCGCCCACTTGCACTCGACGGAAACGACGGCCCGGCGGGCGCGCGCGAGTGGTCGCGCTCGGAGCTGGAGCGGTCCGCGTGGCGCTGGACTCGGCCTGGGACGGGGCTGAACCGGCTGCGGGGTGGGACTGAACCGGCTGCGGGACGGGACTGAACCGGCTGCG
>DASRBA010000197.1:0-2589 GCA_035637895.1 Myxococcaceae bacterium | reverse complement strand
GCCATGGCCGAGCGCGAGGGAATGCTCCGGGCGGGCGACCTGGTCGCCTCCTTCAGCGGCGGTAGCGGCGTCACTTATTCCTCTGCCATCTTCAGGTGGGGTACGGCTTGAAGGAGGTCTCCTGCCAGGTCCTGGATATCTTCTTCCGCCGCCTGAAGCGGGAGAAGCGTCCGCTCGAGCTGTTCGCCGAGGGGAGCGGGTACAGCGTCTCGTACCTGCGCAACAAGCGCGAGCGCGTCGAGTGGGCCGCGTTCGTCATCCTGATGCGGAACGTGCGGCAGCTCTGGTCCCCGGAGGAGCAGGAGGCGCTGGGCGCCGAGCACTTCCGGACGCCGTACATGGCGCCGTTCGCCGCCGTCGCCCGGCTGGCGTTCTCCGCGATGGATTTCTATCGCTGGGTCTTCATGAAGGACACCGGCGTCGGAAACCAGGGGTTCTCCTGCATCGACGCCCACTTCGAGGAGCTGGGCCCCCACAAGGTGCTCCTCGAGATGAGGCTGAAGCCGGGGTACGAGCCCTGCCCCGAGTTCTTCCGCGTCAGCAAGGGATCCTTCGCCGGGCTGCCGGAGGTGCTGGGGTTGCCGCCGGCGCGCGTGGAGATGGAGACGCTGGAGAACGGCGCCCGCTACCTGGTCGAGCTGCCACCCGGCGGCGGGCTCTTCCGCCGATCCAGCCGAGCGGTCACCAGGCTGTTCGCGGTGCGGCAGGCCGCCAAGGAGCTCAAGGACGCCAACGAGGCCTTGCTCCACCGCTACCAGGAGCTGGAGGCGGCGCGCGCGGAGCTGGCCCGCAACGCCGAGCAACTCCACGCCATCAACGAGGCAGGCAAGGAGTTGTCGCAGCACACCGAGCTGAACGCGCTCGGCGACGCCATCAGCAACATGCTGACCGTTCGCTTCGGGTGCTCCGGCTGGCGCCTGTGGCTGGCGCGGCGCGTGGGTGACCCGCTGGTGATCGTCCGCGAGTCCGGCGACCGGGAGGGCCCCAAGCGCTCCTGGGAGCTCACCTCCGGAGGAAACCGGATCGGCCGGATCGAGGCCTGGAAGTTCGAGGACCAGAGCTCCGGCCTGTTCGACGGCCTGGTGCCGTGGATCGCCATCGCCCTCAACAACGCCTGCACCTTCGCCACCGTCCTGCGCCAGCAGTCGGAGCTGGAGCACCGGGTCCAGGAGCGCACCCGCGAGCTGTCCCAGACCACCGCCAAGCTGTCCCAGTCCGTCTTCCGGCTCACCGAGATGGACGAGCAGAAGACCCAGTTCTTCGCCAACGCCTCCCACGAGCTGCGCACGCCGCTCACCCTGATGCTGCTGCCGGTGGAGTCGCTGCTCTCCTCGCCGGGGCTGCCCCCCGAGGGGCGGGAGAAGCTGGACGGGGTGCTGCGCGGCGGCTACCGGCTGCTCAAGCTGATCAACGACCTGCTCGACCTCTCCAAGATCGAGGCCGGGAAGATGCAGCTGCGGATGGGGACGGTGGACCTGGCCAAGCTGCTCGAGGACGTGGTCCGGCCCTGGCAGCCGGTGCTCTCCCGCCGCGGGGTGGCGCTGGAGCTCCAGGTGCCCCAGACGCTCCCGCTGGTGGCGGACGGCGAGCGGTTGGAGCAGGTGGCGCTCAACCTGGTCTCCAACGCGGTCAAGCACGTGCCGGACGGCGGGCGGCTGGTCATCGGCGCGGTCCAGGACGCCGTGGTGCGCTTCTGGGTGGAGAACTCCGGCGAGGGGCTCGACCCGGCGGAGGTGGACCAGATCTTCGAGCGCTTCGGCCAGTCCTCCAAGGCCCGGGGCCGGCGCTTCGGCACCACCGGGCTGGGCTTGCCGCTGGTGAAGGACCTGGTGGAGCTGCACTCCGGCTCCATCATGGTCGACAACGAGCCGGGGAAGCGGGTCCGCTTCCTGGTCAGGCTCCCCATCCGCCAGGTGTTCGAGGTCCCCCACCAGGCCACCCCGCGCCCGTCGCGCACCGAGCTGCGGCAGTACGAGATCGACTCCCAGGCGGTCACCCCGCGCCCGCCCCGGCCCACCGCGCCGCCGAAGGAGGAGACCGGCACCGAGCGCCCGGTGTTGCTCCTGGTGGAGGACAACGAGGACCTGCGCGTCTTCCTCAGCCAGGCGCTGCAGGACGACTACCAGGTGATCGAGGCGAGCGACGGCGCCGCCGCGCTCAAGCTGGCCCGGGAGCGGCGCCCGGACATCGTGCTGTCGGACCTGATGATGCCGGAGATGGACGGCATGGACCTGTGCCGGGCGCTCAAGGCGGACCCCCAGACCTCCGGCGCCCCGTTCGTCCTGCTCACCGCGCGCAGCGACCTCACCACCAAGCTGGAGGGCCTGGACACCGGCGCGGACGACTTTTTGGTCAAGCCGTTCCACTTGAGCGAGGTGCAGGGGCGGCTGCGCACGCAGCTGCGCATCCGGCGGATGTCCGAGCAGCTGTCCCACGCGGAGAAGCTGGTGGCGCTGGGGACGGTGGTGGCCGGCGTGGCCCACGAGGTGCGCAACCCGCTCAACGGCATCATCAACGCCCTCATCCCGGTCAAGGAGATGGTGGGCGGATCCGCCCCCGAGGTGGCGGAGCTGGTGGAGCTGGCGCTGG
>DASRBA010000196.1:0-4115 GCA_035637895.1 Myxococcaceae bacterium | reverse complement strand
CCAGCTCGCCCACCTTCATCCCCGGCTTCACGCCCAGGAACGCCAGCAGCTGCGCCGGGCTCCGGCCCGGATCCATCTTCTTGTCGTCGTCCGTCCGGTCGGGCGCCGCCACCAGCGCAGCATAGTCGGGGGTGGTCGAGGCGGGCGCGTGCGCGCAGGAGAGGACGAAGACGGCCAGTGAAAGCGAGCGGAGTCGTCGGTTGATCATGGAGGCGGTTGTACCGCGTTCACCCGCTCCCAGACGCGCCTCATGATCATCCCCGAGCAGTCCTCGGACGACGGGGTCCCGCAGTCCTTCAGCAGCGCATCGTTCCCCTCCGCGAGCCCGTAGAAGGGGCCCCAGAAGATCTGCACCAGGTCGTCCCGCGTGAGCTGCCGCAGGTATTCGACCTCCTCCGGCTTGAGGTGGGAGAGGGTCTGATCCACGGCTTGGGCGACCGTGCTCGGCCAGTCGGCGCGGAGCCATCGCTTGCGCGGGAACGGCTCTGGAGACTCGGTCCAGCGGCAGGGCCCCGCCTCGATGACGTGCGGTGACGACTCGTTCCAGGTGAGGCGCAGGCGCGACGGGCCGACCGCCTCGAAGGCGACGAGCCCGGTGTGGCCGGTCTCTTCGAGGTGCGCCCCCTCCACCACCCATTGCCAGCCGCCCGCGACCCACTGCTGGACATAGAGCGCGTCGAATTCGCTCTCGTCCGCCACCTGCTCCGCGAGGTAGATGGCGCCGTCGCGGCCGACCGCGAGGGTCGGCCAGGAGGGCGCGCCGGTGGCGTCCCTCACCAGGAGCGGTTGACCCATCTGGGACCAGCGCTCCCCGTTCCACTCCGCCGCGACGACCGCCTGCTGTCCGGTCGGGATCCACGCGACGACCGCATGGCCGCCGGGGAGGACGGACAGGGAGATCCTCCAGTCGCTGGCGGCCTGCGCGCCGCCGAGCGCGCCCCGGGCCGTGTCGCCCACGTCTTCCCACGCGGCCCCGCTCCAGCGCATGACGCGGACCGCGGCGCCGAGCCGGGTCCCCGCGGCCCAGGCGATCCACGGCTGGTTTCGTTCGTCGACGGCGAGCGCCACGCCGGCGCTGCGGAGGTCGTTGAGCGGGTCGAGCGGTCCGCCCAGCGGCTGCCACCGGCCGCCCTCCCAGGCCGCCACCATCAGCGGCTGGACCGTGGTCTGCGAGTCCCACGGACGCCAGGCGGCGACGGGCCGGCCGTCGCGGCGGAGGGCCGCGGCGCTGAGCCAGACGTCCGGCGTCACCTCCGGGAACGCGCTGGTCGGAGTGCCCAGGTCCTCCCACCCCGCGCCGTTCCAGCGCGCGAGGTAGACGGCCGGGCGCGTGATGTTCTGGACGAAGCTCACCAGGGGACCGCCCACGGGCTCGGGCTCACCCCGGATCATCTCCTTGGTGAGGGGGACTTCCCGCACCCGGGCCCCGTCCCATTCGAGGAGGTGGACGTCGGCGCTCCAGTGGTCGGGTCGCTGGAGAAGCCAGCGCCGCGCGCCGTCCGCGACCGCGCCCGAGAGCGGGCCGAGGCCGGCGGGCAGCGGCATCTCCTTCCAGCAGTACGGCGCCCCCGCAGCGGGCGAGGCCAGCGCGGCGAGGGCGAAGGTCAGGGCGAGCGCGCGCACGCCCTCAATCGTACCGCTACGGCACCGTCAGCGCGCGCAGCACCGTGTTGCCCGACCCGCCCGGGGTGGCGACGCGCATCAGCACCACCTCGCCGCTGTGCTTCGACTTGATCAGCTTGTTGAGCTCCGCGCTGCCGTGCACCGGGCGGCGGTCCGCCTCCACGATCACCATCCCGCGGGTGATGTCGGCGCGCTCGGCGACGGAGCCGGGAACCACGTCCGTCACCATCGCCCCGTGCGCGGGGAGGCCCATCTCGGACGCGAACCCCGGATCCACGTCCTGCAGCGCCAGCCCCACCCGCTGCTTGTTGTTCTCGTCCACCGGCGCCTCGCGCGACGCCGGGCGGCGGGTCGCCGCCTGCGGATCCGGCCGCGTCCCCAGCGTCACCTTCGCCTCCAGCCGCTTCCCGCCCCGGTAGTACTCCACCGACGAGGTCGACCCCGGCCGCTTGAGCGCGATCATCCGCGTGAGCGCGTCGCCGGTCGGGATCTTCGCCCCGTCCAGGGTGACGATGACGTCGTCCTGCTTCAGCCCCGCCCGCCGCGCCGGCGACCCGTCGTTCACCTGCAGCACCACCGCGCCCTCCTGGACCGGCACGCCCAGCGCGCTGCCGATCTCCGGCGTCACCGTCTGGATGCCGATGCCCAGCCAGCCGCGCGTCACCCCGCCGTCCTTCTCCAGCATGGGCACCAGCGCGCGCGCCAGGTTCGACGGCACCGCGAAGCCGATCCCGGTGGCGTTCCCGGCGATGGCGGTGTTGATCCCCACCACCTCACCCCTCAAGTTGAACAGCGGCCCGCCCGAGTTCCCCGGGTTGATCGCCGCGTCCGTCTGCAAGAAGTCGTCGTACTGCCCGCCGGTGATGTTCCGCGCCTTGGCGGAGATGATCCCCAGCGACACGCTGGACGCCAGCCCGAACGGGTTGCCCACCGCGAACACCCAGTCCCCCACCCGCATCGCATCCGAATCGCCGAACCTCGCCACCGGCAGGTTGTCCAGCTTCCCCTTCAGCCGGACCAGCGCCACGTCCGTCGCCGGGTCCCGGCCCACGATCTCCGCGTCGAACGTGCGCCCGTCGTCCAGGCCCACCCGGATCAACACCGCGTCCTGCACCACGTGGTTGTTGGTGAGGACCATCCCGCGGCCGTCGATGATCACCCCCGAGCCCTTCCCCTGCGCCAGCTGCTCCCGCCCGTCGCCGCCGCCCCGCCCGCCGCGCCGCGGCTGCATGAAGTCGAACAGGTCCCCCTGCATCTCCGCCCGGTTCACCCTCGACTGCACGTCCACGTTCACCACCGCCGTCTTCGCCGTCTCGATCAGCGGCGCCAGGGTCGGCAGCGCGGGGACCATCGGCTGCTGCTGCGCCAGCGCCACCGCCGGCGCCAGGGCCAGCACCATCACCGCGGTCAGGGCTCTCGTCGTCATCGGATCTCGCACCTCTGCTGAGTTTGCCTGTCCTAACAGGGTCGGCCTGCTAATATTCCAGCACCATCGACGGCGCCGGGGCGAACACCCGGTAATCCAGGTCCGGGAAGAGGTTGTTCCTGGCCTCGACCTGGGCCAGCCAGCGTTCGTCCACGGCCTTGGCGCGGAGCTGGTCGTGCAGCCTCAGGAAGCGCAGCAGGTGTTCCCGGGTGCGCTTCTCGGCGTACGCCACCATCGTCCCCGCCTTCATGATGAACGCCCAGTCGGAGGCCTGCGCCAGCAGCAGCTCCCGGGCGGCCTGGGCCAGCGCGCGCCGCTCCAGCGCGGAGGGCGCGGGGAAGTCGTTCGCCAGCCGCACCATCCGCCGCGAGCACGGGATGAGGTGCCGGTAGATCCAGTCATTGGACGCGTCCAGCCACATCCCGGCGTAGCCCTGCGCGCCCCAGGACGACATCGGCGGCGAGGCGACCTGGTTCTCCGGGTGCGCCTGGAGGTACTCGGCGGGGGTCGACAGCTGGAGGCCGGAGCCTTCCGCGGCGCAGCGGCGGAAGAGCGCGTTCAGGAAGTGGGGCCCTTCGAACCACCAGTGGCCGAACAGCTCCGCGTCGTATGGCGCCACCACGATGGGCGGCTTGCCGTCCATCTTCGCGGCGGCCTCCTCGAGCTGCTTCAGGCGGCTGGAGGCGAAGTGCGCGGCGTGCTCCTCCGCCCGGGCGCGCGCGGCCGACGGGTCGTACGCCTCCTTGTGCGGCGTCTTCCCGGTGATGCGGAAGTACTTGAAGCCGGTGCTCTTGCGCTGGCCGGTGGGCTGGACGTACGGGCGGACGTAGTCGAGGTCCAGGTCGAAGCCGATGTCCCGGTAGAACTCGCGGTACCACGGGTCGCCCGGGTAGCCGGTCTCCGCGCTCCACACCTGCTGGGAGCTCTCCGGGTCGCGGGCGAACGCCGCCACCCCCGCCTCGGTGTAGATGGGCGCGAACCAGGCGTGGATGGGCCGGGGGCGCGCGTCCATCAGCCCGTGCGTGTCGAGGAAGAAGTAGCGGATCCCCTCCTCCGCCAGCAGCCG
>DASRBA010000195.1:0-3612 GCA_035637895.1 Myxococcaceae bacterium | reverse complement strand
CTCCTGCTCCAGCCCCTGGATCGCCTCCGGGACGCCCTCGGCGCAGGCGCAGGCCAGGTACAGCTCGCCCAGGGAGAGCTTCCCCAGGGCAGACTCCATGGCTTCGCCCGCGGGCGGCGGCGGGAGGCGTTCGGCCAGGTGCCGCACGAACCGCGCGTCGGGGAGGGACACGCCGGGCCACGCGGCGCGCGCCTCCCCGCACGCGCGCAGGAGCAGCCGCTCCAGCTCCGGCCCCTCCGGCCACGCCGCGCGGACCTTCACGTGCGCGAGGAAGACGGGGGCCAGCGGCGTCCGCATGGCCCGAGGATAGGTCAACGGCGCTACTGTGGAGGGCATCGACTCCGGCGGCCCCAGACCCCCGCGTGGCCCGGGCGGCGAGGCCGCCCCCCACCTCACCGACGAGGCGCTGGCGCTCCTCATCGACGACCAACTGCCCCCGGTGGAGCGGAGCGCCCTGCACCGCCACGCCGCCGAGTGCGCCGAGTGCCGGGCGCTGCTGGTGGAGGTGGGCCGGGCCCTCGACGACGCGGGCTCCGCCGGGGTGCCCGCGCCCGATGCCGCCGCGCCGCGGGCGCCCTGGACGCTGCCCAGGGAGTTCGACGGGCTGACCCTGGAGCGCGAGCTGGGCCGCGGCGCGATGGGCGTGGTGCACCTGGCGCGCGACACCGCGCTCGACCGGCCGGTGGCGGTGAAGGTGGTCGCCCCGGAGGACCCGCGGCCGGCCGCCTTCGAGCGGCTGGAGATGGAGGCGCGGGCCATGGCGCGCCTGAAGCACCCCAACGTGGTCACCGTCTTCCGCGCCGGGCGGATCGACGGCCGCCCGTACATCGTCTCCGAGTACGTGGAGGGCCGGAGCCTGGCGGAGCTGCCGCGGCCGGTGCCCTGGCGGCGCGCCGTCTCCATCGGGCTGGGGCTGGCGCGCGGCCTGGCCGCGGTGCACGAGCAGGGCCTGCTCCACCGGGACCTCAAGCCCTCCAACGCCCTGCTCACCGAGGGCGGGGAGGTGAAGCTGGGGGACTTCGGCCTGGCGGCGCGCTTCGATCCGGAGGCGCCGCCCGCCGGCCCCGGGGCGCGCGCGGGGACGCCGCGGTACATGGCGCCGGAGGTGCTGTCGCGCCGGATGCCCGCCTCGCCCCGGAGCGACGTCTACTCGCTGGGCCTGGTGCTCCGGGAGCTGTGCACCGGCCGGCGGCCCGACCCGGGCGCGGTCGCTCCAGTCGGCGACCTGCCCGCGGGGACGGACCCGGACTTCGCCGCCCTCATCGAGCGCTGCCTGGAGCGGGACCCGGAGCGGCGCTGGGCCTCGGCGGTCGGCGTGGCGGAGGCGCTGGAGCGGCTCCACGCCCGCGAACCGGCGCCGCTGGCGGAGGGGAACCCGTACCGCGGGCTGGAGCCCTTCGAGGCGGAGCACGCCGCGGCCTTCTTCGGGAGGGACGCGGACGTGGCCGCCGTCATCGAGCGGCTGGAGCGGCAGTCCCTGGTGCTGGTGGCGGGCGACTCCGGCGCCGGCAAGTCCTCCCTCTGCCGCGCCGGCGTGCTCTCCCGCGTGGCGTCCGGCGCGCTGGGCCGCCAGCCGGTGGTGGTGACGCTGATGCCGGGCCACCGCCCGCTGGACGCCTTCGCCGCCGCGCTCGCGCCGCTGCTGGGCTGGAGCGAGCACGCGCTGGCCCAGGTGTCGTCCGCCGAGCCCGGCCCGGTGGGCGCGATGCTGCGCAACCGGTACCGCGAGCGCGGAGGGGTGCTGCTCTTCGTGGACCAACTGGAGGAGCTGGTCACCGCGGCGGACCCTTCCCAGGCGGCGGCCCTGGCGGCGCTGCTCGGAGAGTTGGCGCTCCCGGCGCCCGGGGTGCGGGTGCTGGCCGCCGTCCGCGGCGACCTGATCACCAAGCTGGGCGCGCTGCCGCGCCTGGGCCCGCTGGTGGAGCGGTCGCTCTACCTGCTGCGACCGATGACGCCGCGCGACGTCCGCGAGGCGGTGGTCCGCCCCGCCCGGAGCCGCGGCGTGGTGTTCGAGTCCGAGGCGCTGGTGCGGGCCCTGGTGGCGTCCGCCGCCGCGGGCGCGGGCGGGCTGCCGGTGCTGCAGTTCGCGCTGGCCGAGCTGTGGGAGCGCCGCGACGTGGCCGCGGGCCGCATCACCGGTGAGGCGCTGGACGGGCTGGGCGGGGTGAAGGGCGCGCTCTCGCGGCACGCGGATGCCCTGCTGGCGCGGCTGGGGCAGGCGCAGCGGGCGGCGGCGCGCCCGCTCCTGCTGCAGCTGGTGGGAGCGGCGGGGACGCGGGTGGAGCGCACCGAGGGGGAGCTGGGCCTCTCCGCGGACGGGCGGGCCGCGCTCGCCGCGCTGGTGGAGGGCCGGCTGGTCCACGCCCGGACCGCGGGCGATCAGCCCAGCTACCAGCTCGCCCACGACTGGCTGATCGACCACTGGAGCACCCTCCGGGCCTGGCTGGACGAGGACATCGGCCTGCGCGCGCTGCGGCAGCGGGTCTCGGCCGCGGCCGGCGAGTGGGAGCGCCTGGGCCGCGCGCGGGACGCCCTCTGGCGGGAGCGGCAGCTGGAGGAGGTGCGGTCGCTCTCCGTGCGCACGCTGGGCGCCGCGGAGCAGGCGTTCCTGAGGGCCTCGCGCGACCGGGCGCGGCGGAGGCGGCGTGGCCGCTGGCTGGCGGGGCTGGGCGCCGCGTTCGGGGTGAGCGCCGCCGCCGCCGGGCTGCTGGCGCGCGAGTGGATGGTGGCCTCACGCTGGGTGGAGGCCGCCAACAAGTCGCGGGCGGCGGGCGACGCGACGCGAGAGGAGGCGTGCGCGCTCCGCGCCGAGGCGCTGAAGACCTACGACGCCTGGCTCGACGCCGGGGGCATCGACACCGACCCGTCTTCCGGCGTGGCCGAGGCCCGGTGGGCGCGCGCCCTGGCCCGGGCCGAGGTGGCGGAGGGCGCCTACGAGGAGTCCGAACACGCCATCGAGCGCGCGCTGGACCGCAGCGTCGGGCGGAGCGCGGCGTGGGCGGCGCTGGTGGAGCTCGCCTGGGGGCGCCTGCAGCTGGCCGAGTGCTTCCATCCCGAGGGCCGGCGCGCCCCCGAGGTGCGGCGCCTGCAGGACCGCTTCGACGACCCGGCCTGGCTGCGCCGCGCCGCCCCCCCGGCGCTGCTCTCGGTGGAGGTGGAGCCGCCGGGCGCGCGCGTGGCGGTGGAGCGCTACGCGGGCGAGGCGGGGTCCCTCCGCCTCGAACCGGTGGCCGAGGAGGCGGCGCCGCTCCGGGCCCTCCTGCTGGAAGAGGGGTCCTATCGCGTCCAGGTCATTCACCCCGGGTTCGAGCCGCTGGTGCTCCCCGTCCTTCTCCGGTCCGGGGCGACCGAGCCGCTCCGGATGGCGCTGTCGAAGGCGGGGACGGTGCCGGAGGGGTTCATCCGCGTCCCCGCGGGATGCTTCCTGGAAGGCAGCGGCCTGGAGCTGATCCGGTGGGGGTTCTTCCGCGCCTCCCCGCTCCACCGGGTGTGCATGGACCGCGAGTACCTGATCGGCCGCTACGAGGTGACCTTCGGGGACTGGCTGCGCTACCTGCGCGCGCTGCCCCCCGGCGCGCCGGAGCGGTCGCTGCTGGAGGTGCCGCGCTTCTC
>DASRBA010000194.1:0-6374 GCA_035637895.1 Myxococcaceae bacterium | reverse complement strand
GCCTGGCCCCCGGTCCGTCAGCCCCGGCCTCAGCGGCTGCATCCCGGCAGGCGCGGGCCTGGAGAACAAGGGCATCTACCAGCAGGCCGGCGCCTCGGGCGCGTCGGGCGTGGCGTTGCGCGACATGACCGGTGACGGCCTCGTCGACCTGGTGCAGCTCTACGACACCCAGGTGCAGATCTACAGCGGCTTCGGGAGCGGTGAGGGTTCGTTCTTCGGGTCGATCACGCTGAACATCCCCACCGGCACCGGCAACAGCCTGGCGATCGCGGACTTCGACAAGAACGGGCGGCCGGACGTGGTGGTGGGCCTGGGCGGCACCAACCAGTTCGCGGTGTTCCTGCAGACGGCGCCAAGCGTCTTCGCGCCCCCCGTGTCCTGGGCCGCGGGCACGCAGGTCCTGGGGCTGGCCACCGGCGATTTCAACGGCGACACGAACCCGGACGTGGTCGTCATCGGCCAGGTGCCCAACGCGCTCAGCGAGGTGACCGGGCGCGGGGACGGCACGTTCAACGGTTTCACCCCCATCCCCGTCGGGGGCGCCTCCCTGAGCGCCGTCGTCGCGGCGGACCTGAACGGCGACGCGTTCACCGACGTCGCCTACGCGCAAGGCCCCCAACTGGGCTTGCTGCGCGGGTCCGCGGGAATGCTCCAGGCCGCCGGGTCGATCCCGCTGCCGGCGCCGGCGTTCTCGCTGGCGGTGGGCGACCTGGACAACGACGGGGTGAACGACCTCGCCGCGGTGTCGCAGAGCCCCAACTCGGTCCAGCTGGAGCTGAACCGGAGCAACTTCAGCTTCGTCCCCGGAGTGAACGTGCCCCTCACCTCCACCGGCGGGCGGGCGGCGATCGCGGAGCTCACCGGCGACTCGTTCAAGGACCTGGTGGTGGCCACGCAAGACAACGTGCTGACCGAATTCCGCGGCACCGGGGGCGGCGGCCTGGCCAGCTTCTTCTCCACCACGCTCTTCGCCACGCCGGGGTCCATCACCACCGGGGACTTCAACACGGACGGCAACGCGGACGTGGTCGTGGGCGAGAACCTGGTCAACCAGTTCCCCACCCTCGAGCTGTGGGCGGCCAGGCGTCCCATCCCCGCCGGCACCGACACGTACTCGTTCGTGGCCCCGGCGAACACGCAGATGTTCTTCCTGGACCGCGGGCCGGCGGGCATCGCCTGGGACGCGGAGCTGTACTCGCGCGGCGCGGCGGGGACGAACACCGCCACCTTCCCGCTCCTCTCCACGCTCCGGCCGGGCCGCCCGTCGCCCGCGGGCCAGTTCGTGCACTGGAGCCCGAACCTCATGATCGCCGCCAACCCGGCGAACGCCAGCATCGACAACTTCTCCAACAGCCGGCTCCGGCTGGACGCGGAGACGTCCATGTCCTTCCTCCCGAAGTACCGCCGCTGACCATGCGCGCGTTCGCCATCGCCGCCGCGGCGCTGCTGCTCGGCGGATGCAAGGGCTCCTGCGGGGCGAAGCCGTCCGTGCCCCCGGAGCAGCCCCCCCCGGCCTCGACCTCGGCCGGCGGCCCGGCGGCCCCGCTGCCGGACGCCATCCGGCTGCTGCGGGAGGCGGACGCCGCCCTCCAGGCGGGCAAGCTGGACGAGGCCGTCGCCCGCGGCGAGGCGGCGAGCGCCGCGGCGCCGTCCAACCCGGTGATCTGGAACGTGCTCGGGCGGGCCCACGCCGCGAAGTGGGCGCAGGGCAAGGACGAGGACGAGGCGAAGAAGGCCCGCGACGCCTTCACCCGCGCCGCCACCGTCAGCCCGGACTTCTGGCCCGCCTACCAGAACCTGGGCGAGCTGGACGAGCAGGCGGGCCTGCTGAAGGAGGCGGCGGACGCCTACCGCAAGGTGCTCCAGGCGCAGCCCAACCACCCGGAGAAGGCGAAGTTCGAGGCGGTCATCGCTCGCGCGGGGGAAAAAGGCCGGTAGCCCAGGCTAGACTTCGCCGGCACCCAGATGAACCAGCCCGTCCGCCCGATCACCCCGCTCATCGACGTCGCCCAGGCGAAGGCGCTCATGGAGCGGGTGGCGGAGAACCTCCAGCAGGTCATCCTGGGCAAGCCGCAGCAGACCCAGCAGGCGGTGACCTGCGTCGTCGCCCGCGGCCACCTGCTGCTCGAGGACGTCCCCGGCGTGGGGAAGACCACCCTGGCCGAGGCGGTGGCGCGCTCCTTCGCGCTCTCCTTCGCCCGCATCCAGTTCACCGCGGACCTGATGCCCACCGACATCCTGGGCACCCAGGTCTTCCAGCAGTCCACCGGCGCCTTCCAGTTCCGGCCGGGGCCCATCTTCCACCAGCTGGTGCTGGCGGACGAGCTCAACCGCGCCCCGCCCCGCACCCAGTCCGCGCTGCTGGAGGCCATGGCGCAGGGCCAGGTCTCCCAGGACGGGCAGACCTCCGCCCTCCCGCAGCCGTTCGGCGTCATCGCCACCCAGAACCCGGCGGACTTCTCCGGGACGTACCCGCTGCCGGACTCCCAGCTGGACCGCTTCCTGATGCGGCTGTCCCTGGGGCACCCGCCGCCGGAGGCGGAGCGCGAGCTGTTGCAGAAGCGGGGCCTGCAGAACCCGCTGCTGTCGCTGCAGCCGGTGGCCAGCGCGGAGGACCTGCTCGCCATCCAGCGCCGCGCCGCGGAGGTGCAGCTGGACGAGTCGGTGGCCGGCTACGCGGTCCGGCTGGCCACCGCCACCCGCGAGCACGCGGAGATCGAGCGCGGCGCCTCCACCCGCGCGGTGCTGGCGCTGGTGGCCGCCGCCCGCACCCACGCCCTCTGGCAGGGCCGCGACTTCGCCACCCCGCTGGACGTGAAGGCGATGGTGGTGCCCACGCTCTCCCACCGCCTGCTCCTGCGCAGCGCCGTGCAGGGGCACTTCGCGCGAGACGAGGCGGCCCACCTCCTGGAGGAGATCTCCCGGAAGGTGCCCGCGCCGCGGTGACGGTGATCGCCGTGAGCGCCGCCCCGGCCCGGCCAGACGGAGGGTGGCGCCGCATCCCGGCGCCGCCGCCCGCGGGGAGCCCGCCGTGAGCGCCAGCCCGGCCGGGCTCTGGCGCCGCTTCCGCCGCTGGTTCCGGCCGCCGCGGACGCTGAAGACCACCCGCGTGGGCCGCACCTACCTGGTGCTCACCCTGGGCGTGGGCTTCGGCGCGCTCAACACCGGCAACAACCTGCTCTACCTGCTGCTGGGGTTGCTGCTGAGCATGATCGTCCTCTCCGGGGTCCTCTCCGAGCGCGCGCTGCGCGACCTCCGGGTCCGGAGGATCGGCGCGGACGGGGTGCACGCCGGCGAGCCGTTCGCCTTCCGCTGGGCCGTCTCCCGGTCGCGCGGGACCGCCTTCGCGCTGGCCCTCTCCGAGGAGTCGAACGAGCTGACCGGCCAGGGGATGGTGCCCTTCCTGGAGGCGGGCGCGGAGCTGGTGGTGCGGGGCGATCTCACCGCGGGACGCCGCGGCCCGCACCGGCTCACCGGCGTGCGGGTCACCACCACCTTCCCCTTTGGCCTGTTCGCCAAGACGCGGGTGTTCGACCTGGAGGGGATGTTGCTGGTCTACCCGCGCCGCGGCTACGCCTGCGAGGACCCGGCGGCGGCGGAGGGTGGCCCGGCGGGGGACGCGGGCGATCCGCGCAAGCGCGACGGCAGCGGGGACCTGCTCGGCCTGCGCGAGCTGCAGCCGCTGGAGGACGCGCGGCGCATCCACTGGAAGAAGAGCGCGGCGGCCGGGAAGCTGCTCCGGGTGGAGCGCGAGCGCGAGGAGCGCCGCACGTACCTGCTCCGCCTCGACGAACGGCTCCCGCCCGAGCTGCTGGACCGGCACTGCGAGGAGCTGGCCACCGTCTCCCGCCGGCTGCTCCTGGACGGGCACGAGGTGGGCCTGCAATCCGGGGCGTCGCGGCTGCGGCCGGGCGCGGGGCCGGGCCAGCTCCTGCGCATCCTGCGCGCGCTCGCCTGGGCCGGGTACCAGGGCGACCGGCGCGACGGCGAGGAGGCGGCGTGAACGCCGGCGCGCGCCGGAGGCTGCGCCTCGTCTGCCGGGACGGCGCGTCGGGCGCCGCGTTCGCCTCGATGGCGTCCTCCGGCCAGCTCCCGCTGTGGGCGGTGGGCCTGTTCTTCGGCGGCCTGGCGCTGGCGCTGCTGGACCGCCGCGTGCTGGCGGCGCGCGCCGCGCTCACCACCTCCTTGCTCCTGATCTCCGCCGTGGGCCTGGCCTTCCTGGTGATCAGCGGCGCCTTCGACGCCGTCGTGGCCGCCGGCGCCTTCGCCGGGCTGGTGGCGGTGCAACGCATGCTGTCCCAGCTCTCGCCGGCCGCGGACGGCCAGGTGCACCTCACCAGCCTGCTGATGATCGCCGGCGGAGCCGCCCTCTCCGGCGACATCTGGTTCGCGGGCTGGCTGGTGCTCTTCGCCGGGCTGGGCTGCTTCTCCCTGGGCCTGGGCGTGCTGGAGCAGGCGGCGCCGGAGGGGGCGGACCTGCCGCTCCGGCCGCTGGTGCGGCAGCTCTCGCTGGGCGCGCTGATGGCGATGGCGGGCGCGGCGGTCTTCTTCGTCGCCTTCCCGCGGATGAGCTGGAACCTGGCCTCCCGGCGCGGCGGCGGGTCGCTGTTCGGCGCCGTCTCCGGCATCGCGGACTCGGTGCGGCTGGACGGCCCCGGCACCATCAAGCGCAACCCGCGGGTGGTGGCCCGCGTCCAGCTCGATCCGGACCCGGGCACCGGAACGCTGGACGCCTACTGGGTGGCGCACACCTTCAACACCTTCGACGGCCAGCAGTGGGTGGGCGACACCGTCACCGCCGGCTCACCGGCGATGCAGATCCACCTCGGCCGCTACCAGCGCCCGCTGGTGCACCAGCAGATCGAGCTGCTCCCGGCCTACGGCGCGCGGTCGCTGGTGGGGCTGGACTCGCCGGTGCTGCTGGCCAACGCCACCCTGCACGGCCCGTCCGGCAGCGCGCGCGTCTCGCTGGAGGAGGTGCCGGGGCAGGAGGTGCGCTTCACCGAACCGGGCGCCAGCTACACGTACCACGCCTACACCCCGTCTCCGCAGGTGGCGCGGCGGACGCCGGAGCCCGAGGACGCGGCGCCCTACCTCACGCTCCCCGAGTCGCTGGACCCGCGGGTGACGGCGCTGGCGCAGCAGGTGGCCGGTGACGCGAGCGATCCGGCGGAGGTGGCCCGCCGGCTCCAGCAGTACCTGCGGACCAACTACCAGTACACGCTGGACCTGAGCCAGGCGGAGGACCCGCTGGCGGACTTCCTCTTCGCGCGGCGCGCCGGCCACTGCGAGCACTTCGCCACCGCGATGGTGGTGATGCTGCGGGCGCTGGGACACCCGGCGCGGGTGGCGGGCGGCTTCTACGGCGGCGAGCGGGTGGGCCCCCAGTACGTGCTGCGCGCGGCGGACGCCCACGCCTGGGCGCAGGTGCTGGTGCCCGGCCGCGGCTTCGTCAGCGTGGACGCCACGCCCGAGGAGGGCCGCGGCGGCCAGCCGGCCGCGCTCTTCGCCTTCCTCACCGAGCAGTTGGAGCGGCTGGAGGAGCTGTGGCGGCGCTCGGTGGTGGACTACTCCATGCTGGACCAGGTGGAGCTGGCGCGCGCGCTGGTGAGCCCGCCGCGGTCCGAGGGCGCCGAGTCGCCCGCGTGGATCCCGGACTTCAAGGCGCTCGCCGCGGCCGCCGTCGTGGCGCTGGGCGTCTCCGTCGCGCTCCGCCGCCGCCGCCGCGCCGCGTCCGGGACGCCGCGCCCGTCTCGCGCCGCGGCGGAGGCCTCGCGGTTCCTGGACGCCATCGAGCGTCGGGTCCGCGCGGCGAAGGTCCGCTACCGGGACGGCGAGCAGCTCGAGGAGCTGGCCGCGCGGCTGTCCGCCGGCCGGCACCCCTTCGGGGCGGTGCTGCACCGCGCCACCCGGCGCTACCTGGAGGCCCGCTTCGGCGGCAGGCCGCTGGAGACGGCGGAGCGCGCGGCGCTGCTGGCCGCCCTGGACCGGGCGGTCCCGTAGCGGACGGCCACCCTCACTTCCCCACCGGAATCCTTCTACGGCGGCTCCCGTTCGCGGATCGAAGGGAGCAGTCCCGTGGCGTTCGACCGGCGACATTCCGGAAAGACCTACCGCTCCGGGTCACACCCCCAGTGGGGCGACTGTAAGGGTTACGAGAACGGCCGCCCGGCCAAGGGGCGGTCGCCACTGCAACCCCCGGCGGATGCTGGACGCCGCGCGGATCGCGCCACTGGCACCCCTGTTGCTGAACGCAAGGGGGTGTCGGGGGAACAAAGGCGCTCCCGGTCGGAGCGACCAAGGAGAAGGGCGATGCGTGCAGCGGCTTCTGAGCAGTCGTCGTCGTCGTCGGGACCCCTGGCGACCTACCTGTC
>DASRBA010000193.1:0-23275 GCA_035637895.1 Myxococcaceae bacterium | reverse complement strand
CCGCACGCGCCACCAACTCACGCGCCGCACGCGCCACCAACTCACGCGCCGCACGCGCCACCAACTCACGCGCCGCACGCGCCACCAACTCACGCGCCGCACGCGCCACCAACTCACGCGCCGCACGCGCCACCAACTCATGCGCTGCACGCGGTGCCAACCAGCGGGCCACCGCTCGGAGACACTTCGCTGACCAGCGCGCGCGTCGTGATCGCTCCATCGCTCGCAGCGCGAGCCACGTTCGCCGCCGCCCCATCCGGATGCCTCAAGATCCTCGTCGAGGACCTCCCCTCCTTCCGCCAGCTCCACGCCGACCTCGACGTCGCCGCGCTCGCGCACCCGGACTGTCGCTTCCTTCGCCGCTACCGCGCGCCGGCGCGGCTCGTCGCGCGGCAGGAAGCCGAGCGCGTCCTCGCCGATGCGCTCCTGGTGCGCGGGCGCTACGCCGCGGAACAGCGCTCCGGCGCCGGGAAGCCCATCCTTCCGCTCCCGCTCCCGCGCGTGGAGCTCGCGCGCGCAACCCACGCCCCTGGCGCCCGCCGGCGCGTGCTCCTCGTCGGGCTCGCCACCGCGCGCAACGGCTCCATGGAAGCGCTGCAAGCGTCGGGCGACTGGGAATTGCTGGTCCGCCCCGGCGAGGGAATGGAACCCGCGGACCTCCTCTCGCGCCCCAACGTGCGTGCCGCACGCCCCTCCGAGATCGCCACCCTGGAAGGGATCGACCTGGTGATCGCCCCCGCCTGGTGCGAGTCGCACCCCGAAGAGCTCCGCCGCGCGGCCGCCGCGCGCGTCCCCGCGGTCGCCACACACCGGGCCGCCGGCTGGCTGGACGTCACCGAGATCCCTCCCGGCAATCCCTCCGTCCTCCGTGCCGCAGCCGAACGGGCCCGCCCTCCCGAACCAGGGGCCACCGATCCCGCCGCCGCGCTTCAGTCGTTGATCCGCGGAGAGGCGGACCGCAGGATGCTCGCCGTTCCCCTGGAAGGGTGATCCATGACGCTCGTCGCCGCCGCCGCCACCGCCGCCCTGATCGCCACCGCCGCCGCCCCGGAGACGATCACGCTCGCGGCGCTCACCCCCACCTCTGGCGAGAACGCCGCGGCGCTGCTGGACGGCAAGCCCGAGACCGGCTGGTCACCCATCGGCGATCCGCGCGCCGAAGGCATCCTCTTCCGCTTCGAGAAGAACACCGCCCTCAACACCGTCCAGGTCCAGGCCTGCCCCGGCGCGGAGGAGATGAGGCTGGTGCCGACCTGGAACGGCGCGATGTCCGGCTTGAACTTCATCAAGCCAGGGAAAGTGACGTCGTTCTCCGCCCCGGAGGGGTCGAGCAACGCCATCCGCTCCATATTCCTCCGCTTCATCGCCCCGACCACCAGAGGGTGCCTCGCCGAGGTCACCTTCTGGCGGCATGGCCAGCGGCTGGACGTGCGGGCGCCCCGGTCGGTGCCGGGGAAGATCACCGCCTCCTCCATCCTCACCCCCAAGGACGCCTACCACCCCGCGTATCTCTTCGACGGCCGCCTCGACTTCGGCTGGGTGGAGGGCGTGGACGGCCCCGGCGTCGGCGAGAGCGTCACCGTCACCTTCGATCAGCCGGTGACGGTGAACGCCATCGATCTCTGGAACGGCTACCAGCGCTCCACGGACCACTTCAAGAAGAACGCCCGAGCCAAGCGCATCTCCTTCGGGCCGGGCGCCCAGGCCGCGGCGCTGGAGGTGGCGGACAAGATGGGCGAGCAGACGCTGGCGCTCCCCGCGCCGGTCACCGGGGGCACTTTCACGCTCAAGGTGCTCGACGCGATCAAGGGCAGCGTCTACCAGGACCTCGTCCTCTCCGAGCTCCGCTTCCGGGACGCCGCCGGCCCGTTCACCGTCGCCACGCCCGACCTCGCCCAGCGGCAGGCGGCGCTGCGCAAGTCGCTCGGCGGCACGCCCCTGGGCGAGGTCGTGGATCGATTCCTCTCCGCCTCGTGCCCCTCCGAAGACGACCAGCGCGAGCTCAAGCTCCGGAGCAACAACACGTTCGTCTCGTACGAGGCGCTGACCATCTCCGAGGACTCGAATTCCTCCCAGGTGTTCGACGGCGTCTGGATCCTGCGCACGCAGGGCGCGCCCTGGGCGGAGTTGGAGCTCTTCGGCCGCAGGCATCAGGTGGAGTCGAGCTGGGCGCCGTACTCTGAGGAGACCGAGAAGACCACCGACCGTATCGCCGGCGGGAAGATCGAGGTCGCCCGGGTGGCTGACCTGGGGCCGGACGCCTTCTGGAAGCTGATGAAGGAGTGGCGCGGCAAGGGGGCCAAGGGCCGCGTCGACTGCCTCTTCCAGGGCAACCCGGAGGAGAGATTCCAGCAACTCCTCTCCAGCGGCGCGGTCGTCGTCCGCGGCACGGCGATCACCGACGTCCTCTCGATTCCCCACTAACGCCCGCGGTTCCGCAGCAGCGACGCCGGCCGTACCTTCGATGGATTCCGCCAGTCGCGCAGCCGCTCGCGCAGGTCATCGTCGCCCTCCACCTTGGCCCGCGCGACGAACACTTCCCAGACGTCCTCCCGCACGTACGCGTACTCCGGATCGAGCGGCACCGGCGCCGGCTCCCGCGCCCACGCCATCCACTCCCCCGGCCGGATCCCCCACGCCACCCGCCCCACCTGCTTCCGGTCCAGCTCCGGCTCGGGGGCCCAGGCCATCGCGTCCGCGCCGGTGAGGTGCGTGTAGAGGAACGACATCCCCTGGTGGGCGATGAGCAGCGGCGGCAGCGGGCGCGGCACCGCCTCCGCCACGCGCCGGTAACGCGCGTACGGCGGATCCGCGGAGGCGTCGAATCCGGCCGGCGCCGCGAACAGCAATCCGAGGACCGCCGCCACGGCCGCCGCCGCTCGCAGCGCCGCGGCGAACGGCGGCGAGTCGGCATGACCAGGCGCTTGGGGCCCCCGAACGCGGGCGGCGGCCAGGAGCGGCACGCCGAACAGCGGCGAGAGCAACGCCAGGCGGTACCCCAGGTCGAGCGCGTCCGCCCGCCAGGCCGGGACCACGCACGCGAGCGCCGGAAGCCCCAGCGTCCAGAGCGCGATCCGCCTCTCGCGCCACCACCCGGCTCGGCGCTCGCGCCACCACGCGACCGCCGCGGCGGCCAGGGCGATCCACGGCACCGCCAGCTCGACGATCTGCGCCGGCCGCGCCCTCCGGACGAACGCGGGCACGCCGCCCGGCCAGCCGAATTGCTCCGTGACGCGCGGCAGGTCCGCGGGGTGGAGGAGGTTCGGCAACGCCAGTGACAGCGCCGCGAACGCGGCGAGCGCCCCGGCCACACCCACCATGAACCACGCACCGGACCCGCGCGGCGCGCCCGGCGGACGAGCCTGGTCGTTCCCGGCCACGAGTCGTCGCGGCCCACGCACCGCCGCCATCGCGGCCGGGAGGGCGATGGGAAGCCACAGCACGGCGCCGGTGCGATGCGCCGTGGCGGCCAGCAACACCGCGACGAACCCGACTCCGAGCGCCACCGCCCCACGCGACGGCCGGACCGCGATGGCCGCCACCACCAGCAGCGGCGCGGCGGCGCCCAGGTTCTTGGGGAACTCCGCGGCCAGCGTGGTGAGGCTGGGCGACGCCGCCGCCCAGATCGCCAGCGCCCACGCCCCGGCCCGCGTCCGCGCCAGCCCCGCCCCGAGCGCCCACGCCGCCGGCACGCACAGCGCGGCGAGCAGCGCCCCGGTCACCTTCGTCCCCAGCACCGGGTCGCCCACCGCGCCCGCGACGACCGCGCACAGCCGCAGCACCCAGCTCCCGTCCGGCACCTTCAACGCCCCGGTGCGGACCCACTGCTCCACCTGGACCACGTAGTAGTAGCCGTCGGTGCCGCACGGCTCCGCGCTCCGGGTCAGCGCCCACAGGCGCGCGGCGAACGCGCCCGCCGCCAGCGCCGCGACGAGCCCCCCCTGAGCCCAGGGGATGCGACCAGAGGCCGCCTCATCAGCGTCCCCTGAGACCGGGGGCTCCACGGACCTGCGCCCCATGGCTCCACCACCGCTCGGCGCGCTCAGCCGGTGACCTTCACCACCTCGAATTCCTGCGCCGCCCGCAGCCATCCCTGGAACCGCTCCTCCGGAGAGCGCTGATCCACCTGCTCGAGCGGGACCCGCCGCGCCAGCTCCGTCAGCTCCGGCTGGCTGTCGCGCCCCACCGTCGCCACCGCGTCGGTCTTCTCGATCCGCATCGGCTCCAGCTTCGGCGGCGGCAGCAGGCCGCCCTCGCCCGGCGGGCGGATCGCGGCGGAGAAGTCGGGCGCGGAGGCCATCCGGGCGGTGAGCGGCGGCAGCCCGAAGCGGCACGCCATCGTCGCCGCCACCGAGACGTGCTCCAGCACCTCGGAGTGGACGGCGCCGGCGCGCACCCGCGGGCCGATGAGCAGCGTGGGGACGCGGAACCCCAGCTGGGTGAAGTCGCGCCGGACGTCCACCACGCGCGGCGGCGCCACGTGGTCGAAGAAGCCGCCGTGCTCGTCGTACGTCACCACCAGCAGCGTGCGCGCCCAGCTGGGGCTGTCGCCCAGCGCGCGGGCCACGGTGCCGATGAACGCCTGCCCCAGCGAGACGTGGTGCGGCGGGTGGTCGTCGCTGGAGAAGAAGTCCGGCTCCACCATGGCGAAGGACGGCAGATCGCCCTTGCGCGCGTCGGCGAAGAACTGCTCCAGCGTCCGCGCGGAGACGCCCGCGTTGGCCATGGTCTTGCCGATGAACGCCCCCGAGAACCAGGGGAGCAGCCCGGCGCGGTAGTAGCGCGCCTCCACCCCGCCCTGCCGCATCAGGTCCCAGATGGTGACCGCCCCCGGATCCAGGTTGGGCCAGTAGGCGCGGTGCGCCCACGAGGTGGCAGCGTGCAGGTAGAAGCGGTTGGGCCAGGTGGGGCCCATCACCGACGAGAACCAGTGGTCGCAGACGGTGTACTGGTCCGCCAGCGCGTAGAGGATGGGGAGGCGCTCGCGGTCGAAGTAGCCGATGGCCTGGCGCGGGGCCTCGCAGAACGCGCTTCGGGCGGAGCGGACGAACGCGTCCAGCCGGCCACCGTCGAACTGCGCGTGGGACGCCTCCCAGCTGTGCGGCGGGTTGATGGTGCGGTCCACGTTCAGCCGCGCCGACGCCACCATCCTCCCGTCGGAGTCCGGGTTCAGCTCCTCGCCCCGCAGCCCTTCCACCGCCGCGCGCGACGGGTAGTCCGGGTCCCACGCCAGCGCGCCCAGGTAGTGGTCGAAGGACCGGTTCTCCATCATCACCACCACCAGGTGGTCGACGCCCTCCAGCCGCGCGCGCGCGTCCGCCCGCTCCTCGCCGAAGCTCAGCCGCAGCCCGGGTGTGAGCGCCCCGCACCCGGAGAGCGCCAGCGCGGAGGCGCCGGCGCCCGCGCCGAGGCGCAGCAGTTGTCGCCGGTCCAGCGTCCAGGGTTCGCGGTCCTCATCGCGGCGGGGCGGGCGCTTCATGGGTCAGAGGCGAGTATGCCCCGAATGCGGTCACCGGCGGAGCGGGCGAGCGGGCGCGCCTCCATCGCTCGGCGGCCCGGCCGTGCCGCGGGCGTGGCCACTACCGCGCACGAATGGTCCTCGTCTACGGTCTGCCGGTCTTTCATTGCATTCCCCAGGGAGGGTCACCGTGAATCGCATCGTTGGCTTCAGCGCCGCCGTCCTCTTCTTCCTCGCGTGCTCGGGTCCGCAGGGGCCTCAAGGGCCGGATGGTCCCCAGGGCCTTCAAGGCCCCGCCGGCCCGGTCGGCGCCACGGGGGCCGCCGGACCACAGGGCCTCCCCGGCGACTGGGGGATGGTCCCCCACCCGTACTTCGACCAGGACATGACCGGATTCAACCTGTTCCAGGGGACGGGGAGCACGGCCGTCTCCACCGCTCCGCTGGCGGGAGGGAAGATCTTCACCAACGCCGTCAACGACGCGCCGTGGGTGAGCTCCACCGCGCGCATCCCCGCCAATCCGCACTGGACCTACGAGGTGCGCGGCTCCTTCCGGCGCCAGAACCTCAACGGCTCCGCGGGCGGCATCTACCTCGCGGTCCGGATGTTCGACGACACCGGGGCGGACATCACCGGCGACGGCACCTGGTGGTTCTACCCGGCGAGCAACGTCGCCCTCACCGACACCAACTGGCACACCTACTCCGCCAGGTTCGGCAGCGGCACCGGCCGGGCCCTCCCCGCGGCCGCGCGGTTCATGACGGTGGGCGCCATCCTCAACTACGACGGCGCGGTGGCCGGCAACCGCAACTACGAGGTCACCGCCCTGCAGATCGCCCCCGCCGGCCGCCCGCCCATCTTCGCCACCGACAACCGCCCGGGCTGCCCGCCGGTGGGCTCGACCGCCGGGGTGACCGTGATCGTCACCACCGGCCCCGTCGTCCTCGACCGCGCGGCCTACGTCCACGTCGAGGCGAACACCATCAGCCTCAGCACGGGCCGCCGCGACGTGGGCCTGTTCGTGGATGGAGCCAACCTGACGGTCCAACTGGTGCGCACGGAGGTCCGGGACTGGGCACCGCACCAGATCCAGTGGACCGGCCTGCTGGCGGCCGGCACGCACGTCATCGAGCTGCGGGCCAACAGCAACCTGGCAAGCCCGGACGGCTTCGGCTGCACCGGGGGCTACGGCCACCTCACCGTCACCTTCCAGGACTGACCCCCGGGCGGTCCCGATCCGGCCCCCGGCGTGGCAGGATGCGCACCGGGGGGCCGGAAAACGTGGGAACGCAGACCATCCAGCCGGCGGCGGGGAGACCGGAGATCCCGGGCTACGAGCTGCTGGACGCGCTGGGACACGGCCCGCTGGGCGTCGTCTTCCGGGCGCGCACCGCCGCGGGTGGCTCGGCCGCGGTCAAGGTCTTCAACCCGGTGGTGCGGTGGCGGCCCGACTTCGCCTCCATCTTCGAGCAGGACACCGGCATCGCCGCCTCGCTCCGCCACGCCAACGTCGTCGGGCTCCAGCACCGGGGGCGCGCGGGCGAGGACTACTTCGTCGCCTACGAGCTGATGCCCGGCCGCTCGCTCCGGGAGAAGATCCGCGCCGGGCCCATGGGCGTGCGCCAGGCGCTGCGGGTGGGGGTGGACGTGGCGCGCGCGCTCGACCACGCGCACCAGCGGCGGATGCTCCACCGGGGGCTGAAGCCGGAGAACGTGTTCCTGACGACGGCCGGGATGGCTCGGGTGAGCGACTTCGGCCAGGCCCGGCTGGCCGGCCAGGAGCTGCAGGTGGGCCGCTACTCCCCGCCCGAGCAGCGGCGGATGACGCCGCAGAAGGACGGGCGCGCGGACCTGTGGGCGGCGGCGTTCATCCTCTACGAGCTGATCACCTGCCAGGCGCCGCTCACCCCGCTGCAGCCGATGGCCGCCCGGGTGGCGGGCGCGGACGACCGGCTGGACGCGTTCTTCCAGCGCGCCTTCGCCCTCAACCCGGAGGAGCGCTTCCTCCGCGCGGGGGAGATGGTGAGCGCCCTCACCGAGCTTCTGGAGCGCGACGGGCCTTCCGCCTCCGGCGCGCACGACAGCCCGGTGGTGGTGACGGTGGAGAAGAACGTGGCCTACGCCTACGTGCGCCCGTGCACGGCGGAGGCGCTGGAGCTGGGGCTGAAGCTGGTGGAGCAGTCCCTGCAGGCGGGGACCGGGCGGTGGAAGCTGGCCTACGACCTGAGCGCCGTGCCGTCCATGGGCACGATGGAGAACGTGGCGCTGATCAACCTCCACGAGCGCTGCCGCGAGCGGCTGGAGGCGGTGTACTTCCACTCCCCCATCGCGCACGTGCGCGGCAGCGCGATGGTGGTGGGCGGTTCGGTGCAGGGGCTGCCGTTCCGCGTGTTCGACAGCGCGGAGTCGCTCCGGCGGGGCTTGCAGGAACCCAGGCCGTGAAGCGCCCGCTCTCCAAGCGCCTGGCCACGTGGATCCTCCGCACCATCACCGGGCTCCTGTGGGGGTTGCCGGCGGGCCTGATGCCGGTGCTGGTGGACCGGCTGGGCGCCCTCGGGGCGCTGCGGTGGATGGTGCGGAACCTGCCCAGGTACGAGCGGATGCTGAAGGACATGGGGCCGGTGCGCGGGCACCTGGTGGCCACCTTCATCTCCATGCTCAACGGCTGCTACTACTGCGCCTACGCGCACGCCCGCTCCTTCGAGCTGCACTTCTTCAGGGCGCGCCAGGTCCTGTTCCCGCTGGACGAGCACCAGATGGTGGACCTGATCGTCCTGCCGGACCACGAGGTGAAGGCCCGGCTGGAGTCGGCCTTCCAGAGCGCGCGGCTGCCGGAGGGGCCGCCGCTGTTCACCCGCCTGGTGCAGATGAAGTACGGCGGCGTGGCGGAGCCGGCCGGCCCCGAGGACGGCCACCTCCGCCACGCCATCCAGATGTTCGAGGTGCTCAACTTCTGCGGCATCAGCACCGCGGTCCCGCTGGACGGCGCCCACGACCCCATCAACAAGGACTCGGACCTCAAGGCGCGCTACGCGCAGGCCCGCCTGGAGGGCCGCCCGCTCGCGCAGGAGCAGGCGGCGCCCGGAGAGCCCTCGTCAGGGTGAGCCGGCCGCGCCGCGCGGGGCGGGGAAGCCGCGCTTGCGCATCAGCGCGCCGATGCCCGGGTCTCGTCCGCGGAAGGCGCGGTACCCGTCCGCCGGGTCCACCGTGTCGCCCACCTGGAACACGTGGTCGCGCAGCCGGGCGGCGACCTCCTTGTCGTACGGCCCCTTCCCTTCGGCGAACGCCTCGTACGCGTCGGCGCTGAGCGTGTCCGACCACAGGTAGCTGTAGTAGCCGGCCGAGTACCCGTCGCCCCCGAAGACGTGGGTGAACTGCGGCGTCCGGTGGCGCATCACGATCTCCCGCGGCATCCCCAGCTCCGCCAGCGTCTTCTTCTCGAACGCGTCGGGATCGATCCGCTCGCTTCCGGCCAGGTGGAGCTTCATGTCCACCAGCGCCGCGGAGAGGTACTCCACGGTGGCGAAGCCCTGGTTGAAGGTGGAGGCCCTCTGGATCCGCTGCACCAGCGCCGCCGGGATGGGCTGGCCGGTCTGGTCGTGCAGCGCGAAGCGGTTGAGCACCTCCGGGGTGGGGAGCCAGCGCTCCAGCAGCTGCGAGGGGAACTCCACGTAGTCGCGGGGCACCGACGTCCCCGCGAGCGACGGGTAGCTCACCGAGCTGGACAGCCCGTGCAGCGCATGGCCGAACTCGTGGAAGAGCGTCGTCGCGTCGTCCCAGCTCACCAGCACCGGGCCGCCCCCGGTCTTCACGAAGTTGGCGTTGTTGGAGACGATGGTGGGGACCTCGCCCTGGAACCGCTCCTGGGCGCGGTAGGCGTTCATCCACGCGCCGGAGCGCTTCCCCGGGCGCGCGTACGGGTCGAAGAACCACAGGCCCACGTGCTTGCCGGTGGCGCGGTCCTTCACCTGCCAGACGCGGACGTCGGGGTGGTAGACGGGCACGTCGGTGACGGGCGTGAAGCTGAAGTTGAACAGCTCGCCGGCCACCCAGAACATCCCCTCGCGCAGCTTCTCCAGCTGCAGGTACGGCTTCACCTCGTTCTGGTCCAGGTCGTAGGTCGCCTTGCGGACCTTCTCCGCGTAGTAGCGGTAGTCCCACGGCTCGATCGGGCCCTTCATCCCCTCCTTGGCGGCGATGGCCTGCATCGCCGCGACCTCTTCCTTGACGCGCCCCACCGCGGCCGGCCACACCGACTGCATCAGCTGCATGGCGCGCTCGGGCGTCCTGGCCATGGCGTTCTCCAACCGCCAGTGGGCGTGCGTCGCGTAGCCGAGGAGCTTGGCCCGCTCGGCGCGGAGGGCGAGGATCTCGGTGATCAGCGGCTTGTTGTCGTGCGCGCCCGGGTGGTCCCCGCGGCTGACGAAGCTGCGGAAGACCTTCTCGCGCAGGTCGCGCCGCTGGGAGAAGGTGAGGAACGGCTCCACCGCGGAGCGGGTGTTGGTGATCGCCCACTGGCCCGGGTGCTTGTGCGCCTCCGCCGCGGCCCTGGCGCCCACGCGCACCGACTCCGGCAACCCGGCCAGGTCCGCCTCCGAGCCGAGGTAGAGGACGTCGCCCTCCTCGTCCGCGAGCACGTTCAGCCCGAAGTCCGTGTACAGCGCGGCGAGCCGCTGGTTGATCTCCGTGAGGCGCTTCTTGGCGGCCTTGTCGAGCCGGGCGCCGTCGCGGACGAGGTCCGTGTACTTCCGCCACACCAGCCGCTGCTGCTCCGGGGTGAGGCCGCTCCTCTCCCGCGCCTGGTAGATCACCTCTACCCGGTGGAAGAGCTTCTCGTTCTGCGAGACCTCGTCGCCGAACGCGGCCAGCTTGGGCGCCGCCTCCCGCTCCACCGCCTGGAAGTCCGGCGAGGCGAGCGTGCTGGAGAACACGTTGTAGATGGACACCACGGACTGGAGCTGCTGGCCGGCGGCCTCCATCCGGGCGATGGTGTTCTCGAAGGTGGGGGCGTCCGGGTTCTCCGCGATCCGGTTCACCTCCTCGCGGGTCCGCTGTAGCGCCGCGTCAAGGCCGGGGCGGAAGTGCTCCACGCGGACGTCGGCGAAGGGCGGGACGCCGCCGTAGGGGCCGGTCCACGGGCGGAGCAGCGGGTTGTCGGGCGGCATGGGCTTGGGCGCCGCCGCGGGTTCCTTGGCCATCGGGGCCTCCTGGGAAACGGTGGAGCAGGCGCTCAGGGCCATGGCCGCGAGCGCGGTGGAGACGAGACGCGTCATTTTCTGGATACCTCGATCAGCCGTGGGCTGGGGAATCCAGCTCCAGGTTTCACCCGCTGCACGGACAGCCGGGGGCGCACATTGTTGCACCAAATTCCGCCGCCGCTGGCCAGGCCCGGCGACCGCTCATCCTCCCGGAGCGCCGCTCATCACTCCTCGGCGGCCGCTCGTCCGGACGGCGGTACTTCATGGGTCCTCACGCAGCCAGGAGGTACCCGCCATGTGCCGTTCCACCCCCCACCTCGCCGTCGCCGTGGCCATCGCGGTGGCCGTCGCCGCCGCGCTCTCCGCCGGCTGCGCGGGCCCGTCCGGCAGCGCCGGTCCCGCCGGCCCGGCCCGCCCCCGGATCACCTTCATCCGCGGCGCCCGGGTGTTCGACGGGGAGAAGCTCCTGGGGCCGACCAACGTCGTGCTGCGCGACGGCCTCATCGCCGCGATGGGCGAGGCGGCGGACCAGACCGTGGCGCCGCCGGGCGCGGACGTCGTCGACGGCCGGGACCGCACCCTCCTTCCCGGGCTGATCGACGCCCACACCCACATCTGGAACGCGGCGCAGCTGCGGCAGGCGGCGGCGCTGGGCGTCACCACCGAGCTGGACCTGATGAGCGACTGGAAGCTGATGGCCACGCTCAAGGCGAAGGCGAAGGAGGATCCGTCGATGGCAGACCTCCGCTCGGCGGGGAACCCGGCCACCTCGCCCAAGGGGCACGGCACGGAGTACGGCCTGCCCATCGCCACCCTGGCGCGCCCCGAGCAGGCGGAGGCGTTCGTGGTGGAGCGGCTCAAGGAGGGGTCGGATTACCTCAAGATCGTCTACGAGCCCGGCCGCGAGCAGATGACCAGCCTCGACCGCGCGACGCTGGAGGCGTGCGTGGCGGCCGCGCACCGCCATGGGTTGCTGGCGGTGGTGCACATCTCCAAGCTCGAGGCCGCGCGCGAGGCGCTGGCCGCCGGGGCGGATGGGCTGGCGCACGCCCCCGTCGATCGCATCGCGACCGGGGAATTCGTCTCGCTGGCGGCTTCCAGGGGCGCCTTCGTCATCCCCACCCTCACCGTCAACGCGATGGTCTTCGGCAAGTCGCGCGGGCCGGCCATCCTCGCGGACGCGGCGCTGGCGCCCTACCTGCCTCCCTCCGCCCGCGAGCTGCTGAAGGCGGCGATGCGCTGGCAGCCGGAAGGGAGCCTGGAGAACGCCCAGCGCACGGTGGCGCTGCTGGCGGCGCGCGGCGTCCCCATCCTGGCGGGGACGGACGCGCCCAACCCCGGCACCGCGCACGGCGCCTCCATGCACGAGGAGCTGAAGCTGCTGGTGGACTCCGGGCTCTCGCCCGCGGACGCGCTGGCGGCGGCGACCTCCCGGCCGGCGGCGCGCTTCCACCTCGCCGACCGCGGCCGCATCGCGCTCGGCCTCCGCGCGGACGTGGTGCTCGTCCAGGGCGACCCGACCTCGGACATCTCCGCCACCCGGCGCATCGAGGCGGTGTGGCGCGGCGGCGTCCGCGTGGACCGGGAGGCGCAGCAGCGCGCGGCGGCGGCGGAGCAGGTCGAGGCCGCGGAGAAGCCTGCCGGCGGTAACGGAGGGCTGGTGAGCGACTTCGAGGGCGGTGACTTCAAGGCCTCCTTCGGCGCCGGCTGGGTCCCGACCACGGACGCGCTGTTCCGCGGGAAGTCCATCGCCAGCGTGGCCCTCGGCGCCGAGGGCGCCGCGGGGACGCACGGCTCGCTGCAGATCACCGGCGAGGTGCGCGCCGGGTTCGCCTACCCGTGGTCCGGGGTGATGTTCCAGCCCGGCCCCGAGCCGATGGCGGCCGCGGATCTCTCCGCGTCGCGGGGCTTCTCCTTCTACGCGCGCGGCGACGGCGCCGTGTACCAGGCGATGGTCTTCTCGCGGAGCCGCGGCGGGCGGCCGTCGGTGCACACCTTCGTGGCGGGGTCGAAGTGGACGCAGTTCCACTTCACCTGGCGCAGCGACTTCGACGGGCTGGACGGGCGCGACATCATGGGGATCGCCTTCGTGGCCGGGCCGAGGACCGGGACGTTCCGCTTCCAGATCGACCAGGTGGCGATGGACGCGCCGGGCGGCGGGCCGGTGGCCAGCGGGTCGCGCTAGGCTGAAGGAGCCCTCCGATGCCGGATCCACGACCCAGCCGCGCGTACTGGTACTGCCAGCTCAGCGGCTGGGGCGCGTACGGCGCCATGGTGTTCGCCCTCTACAGCGGGAGCGACATGGGGCTCGCCAGGCTGCTGGGGCACACGGTCCTCTACACCTCCGCCGCCATCGGGATGACCCACCTGCTGCGGCGGAGGTGGATCCACCGGCGCGGGTGGGCGCGCCTCCGGGTCCTCGAGCTGGCGTGGCGCATCGCCTTGAGCAGCCTGGTGCTGGGGTTGTTGCTGCTGGGCGCGACCTCGGCGTCGTCGGTGCTGATCTTCCGCTTCGTGACGCTGGAGCAGCTCCGCGGGCCCGGGTCCGTCTTCCTCTGGCTCAACTTCTCCATCGTGTTCGTGTGCTGGGAGCTGATCTACTTCGTGGTGCACGCGGTGGAGCGCGCCCGGCGGGCGGAGGTGGAGCGGTGGCAGCTCACCGCCGCCGCCCAGAGCGCGGAGCTGCGGTTCCTCAAGGGGCAGATGCATCCCCACTTCCTGTTCAACTGCCTCAACAGCCTGCGGTCGCTGATCGCCGAGGACCCGAAGCGGGCCCAGGCGATGGTGACGCAGCTGGCGGGGATCCTGCGGTACTCGCTGTCCGCGGAGACCAGCGGGACGGTGCCGCTGGAGCGCGAGCTGGAGGTGGTGAAGGACTACCTGGCGCTGGAGGCGGTGCGGCTGGAGGAGCGGTTGAAGGTGAAGCTGGACATCTCGCCGGAGTCGCTGGCCGCGCCGGTGCCGTCGATGCTGGTGCAGACGCTGGTGGAGAACGCGATCAAGCACGGGGTGGCGAGGTTGCCGGAGGGCGGGGAGGTGTCCGTCTCCGCCGCGGTGAAGGAGGCGTCGCTGGTGTTGACGGTGGAGAGCCCGCTGGCGAAGGGCGTGGCGCCGCTGTCCGCGCCGGAGGGGAGCGGCGTCGGCCTGGCCAACGCGCGGGAGCGGCTGCGGTTGTTGTTCGGGGAGCGCGCCACGCTGTCGCTGGATCCGATGGAGGGGGACCGCGCCACCGCCCGGGTGCGGATCCCGCTGCCGGCGTGAAGGCGCTGATCGTCGACGACGAGCGGCTGGCGCGGTCCGAGCTGCGGCGGTTGCTGCGGGAGTTTTCGGACGTGGAGGTGGTGGGGGAGGCGGCGCACGTGGAGGAGGCGGTGGAGCGGGTGCGGGCGCTCTCGCCGGAGCTGATCTTCCTGGACATCGAGATGCCCGGCGGGTCCGGGTTCGAGGTGCTGGAGCGGCTGGAGGACGTGCCGGCGGTGATCTTCACCACCGCGTACGACGCCTACGCGGTGAGGGCGTTCGAGGTGAGCGCGCTGGATTACCTGCTCAAGCCCATCGAGTCGCCGCGGCTGGCCGCGGCGCTGGAGAAGGCGCGGGCGCGGATGGGTGGGAAGGTTCGCGGGCCGTCCCTGGAGCGGGTGTTCGTGAGGGACGGGGAGCTGTGCCTGCTGGTGGAGCTGGCGGAGGTGCGGCGCTTCGAGTCGGAGGGGAATTACGCGCGGCTGCACCTGGACGGCGGGAAGCAGCCGCTGCTGCTGCGGTCGCTGAATTACCTGGAGGAGAAGCTGGACCCGGAGCGGTTCGTACGGGCGAACCGGCAGCAGCTGGTGAACTTGCGGTGGGTGGAGCGGATCGAGCCCGGCCCGGGCGGGAACCTGGTGTTGACGATGAAGGACGGGCGGGAGGTGGAGATGTCGCGGCGACAGTCGCTCAAGTTCAGAAGGCGGATGGAAGTATGAGCTGGCTGGGAGTGGCGTTGCTGCTGTGCGCGGCGAGCCCCTCCCAGGAAGGGACTCGCCAGGCCGTCCATCGCGCCGTCGATGATCTGAAGGGCTCCACGACGACCAGCGCGAATGCGCTCGGAAGGCTCGCTCGGAAGACGGCCGGGATCGGCGGGGTGAACGGCGTCTTCACGCGGTACGTCGCGTACGGGAGCGATCAACTCCCGTGGCTTCGCGGCGCGCTGGGTGGATCCACGGCGCTGGCGGAGACCGCCGCCCAGGTCGGGAATGCGGACATGGAGTTGGCCATCCTTCGGGTGGCAGGCCCGCGGCTCCAGGCCGCCTCCTTCGGCAACATCCTCCTGGCAGTGTGGGTCGACTTCCTCAACCTCGCCGATACCGTCCTGGATAATTGCCCGTTCTACAGCGTGGAGCGGCTCCTCGTTGACATGAAGCGCGTCCAGCAACTGGTCGTGCCGTCGATGGCGGCGCTCGCATCGCAGGATCCGGAACGGGTGGAGGCGGCGGCGACCGCGATGCCCGAGCTGATGGGCCAGCTCACAGACGAGTTCGGCGCTCTCCGCAACGGAGTACGCCGGGCGGCGGAGGGTTACCAACGAAGTATGGTGGCGGCGCAGATCGTCGAGATGATCACGATGATCTCGGCGATGAAGATGTCGTTCTCCCAGATGCCACCTCCACCCGGTGCGTCCGTGGCAGTCGGCGCCGGCGCCCTGGTGATGGAATCAGGCGGCGTGATGCTTGGCCCGCGGATCGTCGTGTCGGCGGAGTGGATGGAGACCGTTCGCCGGCTCGTGCAAGCGGGGGTGATCACCCTCCCCGTCGCGAGCGCCGCCCTGCGCATCAACGCCGGCCGGCTGATGATGGCTCAGACCGGTGGGGACCTACCGAAGGGTGTGAGAGATGCGCTCGGGGATGGACCTGAAGTCCGCGGCATGCATGAGACCGGCAAGGCCGGGGCGGGAATGGCGGAGGCGCCGAGGCATCATGTGCTACCGCAGGAGTACCGTGCGTGGTTCGAGCAGCGTGGATTCAAGGGGCCGATGGATATCGATCAGTTCTGCGTCCGGATGGAACGAGCCCAGCACGAGGCGATTCATGGCGGCGGCGACTGGCGACTGGGCCGCACATGGCCCGAGGAGTGGAACCAGAACGTCATGAGCGAGCTTCGGACGATTGAATCCAACAAGGGCAGGATGTTGACTCCGAGCGAGATCCTGGGAGTGGTCGCCGACGAGATGAGGAGCTACAAGATCCCGATGAACTTCATTCCTGGGAGAAAGGGATGAGTGATGGGGACGCATGGCGGGGCAACTGGCTCGTTCGTCTCCGAGAGCGAGTCCGCGACCGTGGCTACACTTCAGTAACCGCCTTTGCTGAGGCACGGCCGACGGCCTCTCTGGCCGAACTGGCGGACGAACTGGGTCAGGACATCGCTGGGGTACAAATTCACAAAGTGCTCGTTGATGAGGCGGAGCGGAACCACAAAATGGCGCGGCTCGTGCGCGGGACGCTCGTACGCAAGTTCCGGGACTGGCTCCCGCAGGGGTGGCCAGCCTCACTGGACCCGGATGTGGAAGGGGGGGACCGCTTCAAGGTCGCGGCAGCACTGGGTGGATGGCACAGCTATTCCCCAATCCCATATCGAGATCCTGTCAAGCGGGCCGGTGACATCCTCATGGCCAATCCCCCACCGCCCGGCTGGTACCCCAAGGGTCCCGACGACGAGTTGCTCCGCATGCTCATCCCCGACGACGAAGCCTGAGCGGCCTCAATACACATCGACGCCGAATGTCGCCGTCGTCGTCGTTCCCACCCCATCTTTCAGCTGGATGGTGATCGTGGAGCGCCCTCGAGCGCCGGGAGTACCGGAGATGACGCCGGTGCTGGTATCGAGCCCGACGTTCTGAGGCATCGTCCCTGCCGCGAGCATCCACTGCGAGGCTCCGATACCGGCGAATCGCTGTAACCGATACGAGTACGGCGTGCCCAGCCGGCCGTCGGGAAGGCTCCTACTCGCGATCTGCAAGGTAATCGGCAACACGACGACGTTGATGGAGAGGTGCCGCACCATGGACTGGGCGGGCGCGTCACCGTCGGTCACCTGCACGTCGAAGGACGCGGCCCCGGCATCGTTGGTCGTCCCGCTGATCGTCCCATCCGGGCCGAGGGTCAATCCCACCGGGAGCGAGCCGCCGTCCGCCAACGAGAAGCGATATCCACCGTCACCCCCGGTCGCGCTGAGGCTCTCCTGGTACGCCTGCCCCGCAGCCGCATCAGCGAGGGTGACCGGCCCCGCCAGCCGGAGCAGCGCACGGACTCCCAACGTGCGATCCGCGGTGGCGGTGCGCGCGGGCACCGAGCTGTCATCGACCCGCAGCGAGATCGGATAGGTCCCCGCGTCCTCGGGGACACCCGAGAGGACGCCGGCGTCGCTCAACTGCAGGCCGGGCGGGAGCGGCGCCAGCGCCCGGAATGAGTACGGCGCCACGCCACCGTCTGCGGAGAAGTCGGCGCGGTACGACTGCAGCTCCGTCGCGGCCGGAAGGGCCGGCGGGAGCACCTCGATCCCCGCGTCGGCCCCGGCATCGACTCCGGCGTCGTCTCCCGCGTCAAGGCCACCACACGACGGCGCGGTGCTGCACGACGGGAGGCAGCGGTTCTCGGCGGCCCAGCACTCGTATCCGGCAGGACAAGACTGATCGGCTCCGCACGCCGCGTAACGAGAGAGGTCCGGCGAGAAGGTGCAAGCGGATGCCAGCGCCATCACGGCGCCGAGCGCCGCGGTCAGACCGGTCGCGCGCCGGTGCCAACGTCCCGAGCCCGCGGCGCCGTCGAGCGCCGCACCGATGCCGGACGCCGGCCGATCCTCCCGCGCGGCGCGTCCTCGCCGTCCGCCATGCGCGCGCGCCGTCGCCATCCGGTCGCGAGGAGCCACGCCCCGCGCACTCACCGCCACTCCCACACCAACCAGATCGTCCCGCCCGCCGCCAGCGCGGCGCCCGCGCCGAAGAGCACGTTCGCCGCCACCGCGTCCCTCCGGCCCTCCGCAAACCGCGCGTCCAGGCACCCCGACAGCGCCTGCCCCGACATCCCCCCGCACGCCGTCCCGTCGCTCACCGCCTGCTGCCCCTGACGCACCCGCGCGCCGAAGAACGCCCCCGCCGCCACCGCGCCCGCCGCCGCGCCCAGCGTCACCAGCGGCCACGGCCCGGCGCCCCGCTCCCGCCGCGCCCACTTCTCGAACAGCGCGTCCATCTCCGCCGCCCCACCCGCCAGCGACACCGACGCCCGGACGCCCTTCCCGTCCCTCCCCCACAGCGACAGCGCCACCGACGGCCGCCCGCCCACGCCGAGCGCGATCCCCTCCACCACCGCCGCCGCCTCCAGCGCGGACGCGCGGCCCGCCCGGCAAGCGTCGTCCGGGCAGGAGGAGAGGAACGCCCCCAGCCGCTGCAGCCGCTTCACCGTCGCCTCGCGCGCCTCCACGCACGCGCCCAGCCGCCGCGCCGCCGCGTCGCGCACGAACTGCTCGGCCTCGCGCGCCGCCTTCGCCTCCGAGGCCAGGTAATCGAACGGGACGATCACCACCCGCCCCTCGCACTCCGCGCGGGCCGTCCCCTCCACCGCCCACAGCGCGAGCGCCGCGGCCAGCGCCGTCGCCCACCCGCTCACGTTCATGGAGTGAGGTCCAGCTGCTCCCGGATGGACACCGGCTCCTCCCCGACGCTGGCCACGTAGCCCCGGTAGAACGAAGGTCCGAAGGGGACGGAGAACAGCCGCGACCGGAACGCGTCCTCCACCGGCCCGCGCGCCGCCAGCGGCAGGTCGCCCCACCCCAGCCCGCCCGCGTCCACCACCGCGCCCGCCCGCGGGACCTGGAACGGCGCCTCCCGCCCCTCCCCGCGCAGGTAGTACCGGCGCCCCGGCGCCAGCGCGAGCACCGCCGGCCGGTCCCTCTGCTTGTTCAGCTCCGCCTCGCGCACCCCGTGCTCGTCCTCCACCCAGAACCTCCCCGTCATCCCGGGCGGCAGGAAGAGGTAGCCCTGCCGCGTGGGCCGCCGGATGTCCGCCAGCGCCACCCCGTGGTCCAGCGCCGGCGGCCGCGCCAGCAGGTCCACCTTCCCGCGCGCCTCCTCCACGCCCTGGTTGGCGGCGGCCACGAAGGCGGCCAGCTCGCTGTACTCCACCCGCCCGTCGCCGTTCACGTCCGCCGCGCCCGACAGCGCCGACCGCACCTGGTGGCTGAACACCCCGGACCGGATGGCGCTCCACTCGTGGCTCTCCTGCTCGCGGGTGGTGGAGAGCACCAGCCCCAGCTGCGGCCAGCGCTGCAGCTCCATCCGCGAGAGCGACGAGGTGATCGCCGCCGCGTACGACGGCCCGGGCGACAGCGCGCCGCGCGCGTGGACGAACAGGTACGAGTCGCACGCGTCGACGATCAGGTGGATGAACGTCGCCGGCAGCCGCGACACCACCTGGTCGAACAGGTCCGTCCGCCCGAACAGCCCGTCCAGCAGGGTGATCGACCCCTCGCCCACCGCGTTCCGCTGCCCGTGCCCGGCGTAGACGAAGTACAGCACCGACTTCCGCCCCGCCTTCCGGTCCACCTCCATCCGCGTCGCCAGGTGGTCCACCGCCGCCAGCAGCTCCCGCCGCGTGGGGGGACGCGCCCGCGCCGCCAGGCCCGGGTGCCGCCGCTGGGTGTCGTCGTCCAGCACCGCCAGCAGCAGCGCCTCGTCCACCTGCGGCTCGAGCAGCTCGAAGTAGGCCGCCCCGTCGTCGTCCGCGTACTGCAGGGGCGCCCGCGAGCGGTCCAGGCTGGCGTTGTTCGCCACCACCAGCGCGTAGAAGGAGGTGCCCTGCTCGGCGGGCGGGCCGGCGAAGGCGGGGCCGGAAGCCACCAGCGCCCCCAGCGCCGCCAGCGCGATCACCCGGAAACCAGAGTCCATCACTCCCTCAACGCTGCCATACGAACGAGGGCGCGATCCAGTTGGGCCCTCCTCCGACAACATCGCTCATGTGAGGTGACGCAGGCTGGCCGGGGCGGTACACCAGGGCGGATGGAGTGGGACCCGGCGCTCCTGCGGAAATTTCGCGAGGGCGATCCGTCCGCCCTGTCCGAGGTGTTTCGAGCGCACGTCGACGCGCTGAGCCGGGTTCTGCGCGCGCGCGCACACCAGGGTGGCGCGTTCGCGCACGTGAGGGCCGCGATGGAGATCGAGAACGTCGTCTTCGAAACATTCGCGCGGGCCTTCGAACCGAGGTCTCGCGGCCTGTACGACGGCATCCGACCCTACGGCCACTACCTGCTGGGCATCGCCCGCAACGTGGTGCTGGAGCAGCTCCGCCGCCGCGACCTCCCCGCCGGCCTGGACCTGGAGGCGACCGCCGGCCTCGAGCTGACCCTCGACCAGGGCGAACAGTGGCACGAGGACCGCGAGCTGGAGGCCCTGCTGGAGGCGTTCCGCCGGGGGCTGGATGCCACCGAGTCGAGGCTGTACGAGCTCCGCTTCGTGGAAGGTCTGGCCCAGGAGGACGCGTCCGACCGGCTGGGCCTCAGCCGCATCCAGCTCCGCCGCCGCGAGAAGGCCCTGAAGCAGAAGCTGCTGGAGCACCTCCACGGGCGAGGCTACCTCCGCGACCTGCAGCCGGACGGGTGGGGCTTCGTCCGCGTCCGAGGTGAGCCATGACCACCGCGACCGCCTGCGCCGACCGGATCCCCAAGCTCGACGCGCTCTTCGTGGGCGACCTCTCCGACCAGGAGGCGGAGGCGCTGCGGGCGCACCTGGAGACCTGCGACGGGTGCCGCGCGTACCACGACCGGCTGTGGAAGGTGGAGGCGGCGCTGGAGAAGCGCGCCATGCCCTCGCGCGCGGCGGACGGGCTGGAGCAGCGGCTGCTCGCGCGCGCGAAGGCGCAGGCGCCCGCGGCGCGCCCCGTGCCCTGGTGGAAACGGCAGTGGGTGCTGTTCGGCGCGCCCCTCGCCGCGGTGGCGGCGTACGTGCTGGTGGTGCTGGTGGCCGTCCCGCCGCACGGCCCGGACGAGTTCACGCCTCGCGGCGGCGAGACCTCGCCCGCGTTCGGCGTCCGCGCCTTCTGCATCGGCCCCGGCGCGGCGGTCACCGGCGAGGCGCGCCCCGGCGAGTCGCTCCGGTGCCCGGAGGGATCCGCCATCCAGCTCAGCGTCACCGCGGCGCAGGCCGGCCGCCTCACCGCCGTGGCCCGCGCGCCGTCCGGAGAGCCGCAGGAGCTGGCCAAGGGCCTGGCCATCTCGCCCGGCGCCGACGCGCCCCTCCCCTTCAGCACGCCCTCGCGGAAGACCTGGCTGAGCGGCCCCACCTCCCTCACCGTCCAGTTCGAGTCCGAGGACGGGAAGGTGCGCGTGGAGCGCGAGCTCACGTTGCTGCCGTAGATCCAGAACGTTCGGGCCCCGGCAATGAGCGAAGGTTGGTTTGCGCCGCCGCCGGTGCCGGGGTCCAATGGAGTCTCGATGCCGGCAGCGACGATCTCCCGGGAGGATGACGGCTCGCGGCTCTCCATCGCCGACGACCTGGGCGGGCTGGTGACCTCGCTCGTCCTCGGGGGCCGCGAGTGGCTCTTCCGGAACGAGGCCCTCCCGCTGGAGTCCCGGCGCCGGCCCGACCTCCCGCCCGGCGCCCGCCGCACCGCCTACGCGGACCTGGGCGACTGCGGGCTGGGAGACATCTGCTTCCCCACCGTGGGCGCCGAGGCGGTGCGACTGCCGGACGGGTCGACGCGGGAGCTGCTGGACCACGGGATGCTGTGGAGCCAGCCCGCGTCGACCCGGGCCGACGCCCCCGCCTCCGCCACCACCACCTGGCAGGCGCAGGACGGGGACCTGGCGTTCACCTTCCGCCGCACCCTCACGCTGCAGGGCGGCGGGCGGCTGGCGGCGGCGCTGTCGGTGGTCAACACCGGGCAGGCGCCGCTCCCGCATTTCTGGTCCTCGCACGACATGGTGGCGCTCACCGGGGAGACGCGGTTGGAGCTGCCGCCGGGGACGCCGTTCCGCGTCTTCTCCGCTCACGGCCTCGGGCCGACGCCGGGGGTCAACCTCTGGCCGATGCTGTCGGTCGTGGGCGAGGCGGGGCTGGACCTCTCCCATCCGGCGGCCGCCCGCGCCGCGCTGGGGCGGGACTTCGCGGTGAAGATCTTCTCGGTGAAGGACTGCGGGCCGCTGGCGGTGCGCGAGGGCGACCGTTCGCTGGAGCTGGACGGGCCTGGCACCCGCGCCGGCGTGTGGCTCAACTGGGGCGGCTGGGCCCCGGACGCGGTGAAGGCGCGCGGCGTCCGCTACAAGAGCCTGTGCCCCGAGCGCTGCATCGGCGGCCCCACCGACCTGCCGTCCGAGGGGCTGGCGCTGGGCGCCACGCGGTGGATCCACCCCGGCGAATCGCGCGAGTGGTCGCTGCGGTACCGCGCCGCCTGATCAGGGGTTGCGGTAGCAGGTGGTGTCCGCGTTCCAGTCCACCGGCGTCCCCATGTCCACCACCTCGAAGTCGGTGACGGCGATCGACGCCAGCGCGAGGTCGTTGGTGATGCCGACGTCGGTCCACTTGTGCGCGGTGAAGCGGTCGTTGCCGATGGTGAGCGGGATGTTGCCGCCGTCGGAGAGGAACATCCCGTAGCGCTGGAGCGCGACCGCGATGGTGCGGGCGCCGGCGGCGGTCAGGCCGTTGACGTTGAACGACCGCTTCAGCCGGAAGCGCACGCCGTAGGGCGGAAAGAGCGGGCCGCCGCTGGTGGGGCCGGTGGAGTGCGTGCCGGGCGGCACGTAGATGCCGTCGCGGATCCGCGGGTTGGGCAGGGTGAAGCGGAGGGCGTGCTTCACCTGGCCGGAGAACACCTCGTCCGCGGTGGCCAGCATGGCGGACATGGGGAACCCCGCGCCGTCCGCCGACGAGCACCCCTTCCCGCGCAGCGTGCTCCCGTACTGCTTGGTGAGGTCCCACACCGTCGCGCAGCCTCCCTGGAACTGGGCGGTGGACGGCCCGGTGATGTTCGCCTTCCACATCTCGTACAGCCGCTTGCCGGGGGCGTCGATCACCAGCAGGTGGCAGTCGCCGCCGCCGGTGCACGCGTAGCCGGTCTCGCCCTCGAGCGACCCCGTCGCCGGCACCGGGAACGGCACGTTGTCGCAGTCCGGCGTGTAGAAGTTGCTGGTGGGCGTGAAGGGGCGGAACGCCGTCCCGGCGGGCGCGGTGAGCACCACCAGGCTGCGCTCGGTGCGGAAGTTGCCGCTGCCCCAGCCGCCCGCGTCCGCCAGCGCGCCGATGATCGCGTCCGACTGGGCGTGGGGGGCCAGGTCGTAGACGTCCGTCGTCCACGGGTGGCACTGCTCGAAGAGCTGGCCGGTCGCGCAGAGGCCGCCGTCCGAACCTCCGTCCTGCCCGGAGCCGCCGTCGCTCCCGGCGTCCCCTCCCGCGTCCTGGCCGGCATCCTGGCCGCCGCCGTCGCCACCGTCGTCGCCGCCACCGCCGGAGCCGCAGTCGCAGCCTGCGAACCCGAACGACAGCAACGTCGCCACCAGCAGCGCGCGCATCGAGCACCCCTCGCCGGAGGCTCAGCTCGCGCCCAGCAGCCGCGCCCAGGCCTCCGGATCCGAGTATGCCTGGCGGCAGGTCTGCGTGTGG
>DASRBA010000192.1:0-4747 GCA_035637895.1 Myxococcaceae bacterium | reverse complement strand
AGGCCAGCGCGCAGCCGAAGGTGAGCAGGTCCCCCAGCAGCACCGACCTGCCCGGCGCGGCGTCGGTGCCGGCGCCGGTGAGCCAGTAGGTGCCGGCGAAGGCGAGCGCCACGCCGGCCAGCGACGGCGGCCGCGGCAGCCGGCGGAAGATGACCGTGGAGGCCAGCGGCGTCAGCACCACGAACATCCCGGTGATGAAGGCGGAGCGGGACGGGGTGCTGTACTGCAAGCCCGCGGTCTGCAGCGAGAAGCCCAGCCACAGCAGCACGCCCAGCACCAGGCCCGCCTTCAGGTCGACCTTGCCTCGGGAGCGCCGGGCGAGGAGCGTGAGCGCGACCGCGCCGATGAGGAAGCGCAGCGCCAGCCAGGTGAACGGGTCCGCGTGGTCGAGGGCGTCCTTCACCGTCACGAAGGTGAGGCCCCAGACGGCGGTCATCGCCAGGAGGACGCCGTCCGCCTTGAGCTTCTCCGTCTGCACTAGGGGACGAAGAAGAAGGTGGCGGCCAGGATGGCGTACACGCCCAGGAGCATCACGCCCTCCAGCCAGTTGGAGTCCCCGTCCAGCGCCACCAGGGTGGCCGCGCCCACGGCGATGGCCATGCCCACCACCTCCATGTGCGAGAACTCCAGGGTGAGGGACTGGCCGAACGGCAGCGCCATCAGCACCAGCACCGGCGCCACGAAGAGGGCGATCTGCTTGGAGGACTCGAAGGCGATGTTGAAGGCGATGTCGATCTTGTTCTTCAGCGCCATCAGCACCGCGGTGGAGTGCTCGGCGGCGTTGCCCACGATGGCGATGATGATCACGCCCACGAAGGTGTGGGTGAAGCCGAAGCTCTGGATGGCGGGTTCGATGGCGTGGACCAGGAACTCGGCCACCACCACCACGCCCAGCGTGGCCGCCAGCAGCACCGCGATGGACTTCTTCACGCTCCAGGCCGGGATGTCTTCGTCCTCGCCGTCGCCCTCGCCCTCGTAGATGTGGGCGTGCGTGCGGAGCTGGAAGAACAGCGAGCACGCGTAGATGACCAGCAGGATGACCGCGATGCCCACCGAGAGCGGCTGCAGGAGCGGAATCGCCGCCGCGCCCTGGGAGATGTGGAGGATGTCGGGCACCACCATGGCGGTGAGCGCCAGGTACATCATCGAGGCGCCGGAGAGCGCGGCGGTGACGTTGAAGGTCTGCTTCTCGCGGCGCGCGCCGCCCGCCACGATGGCCGCGCCGAGGACCAGCAACAGGTTCCCCAGCACCGCGCCGGTGATGGACGCCTTCACCACCGCCACCTGGCCGCTGCGCAGGGCGGCGATGGCGATGATCAGCTCCGCGGCGTTGCCGAAGGAGGCGTTCATCAGCCCGCCCAGCCCGGCGCCCAGTTGGTGGGAGATCACCTCGGTGGCCTCGCCCATCAGCCGCGCCAGCGGGACGAGCGCCAGCGCGCAGAGGATGAAGGTGACGGTCCCGGGGAGGAGGAAGTGGGAGACGACGGCGGCGGGGAGGGCGACGACCAGCAGGCCGAGGAAGACGGTGTCGGCGTTGAGCCAGGGCTTGGCGCTCCTGGCGGCGGGGGCGGAAGGGTCGGGCGGCACGGGCGCACTAGAGCGCAGCGGGCGCCCTCAGGCGAGCCTTCGCTCGAAGGCGACGACCCGGACGTCGCCGGGGCGGGACAGGAACCGCTGGGCGGCCTGCTGGAGCGCGGCGGGCGCCTCGGTGAAGCCCAGCGCGCGGACCAGGGCCAGCGAGGCGCGGTTGTCCTCGCGCACGTCGGTGAAGACGGCGGCGAGGCCGGCCTGGCGGGCCTGGGCGCAGGTGGCCTCCATCAGCCGCCGCGCCACCCCCAGGGCGCGGGCGCGGCGCGCCACCACCAGCGCCCGCAGCCAGATGCCGTCCAGCGGGACGCCCTCCTGGCGGTACTCGCCCATGAACATGAAGCCCACCATCCGGCCCCGGCGGTCGAAGGCGCCGAACGCCGCGCCCGGCGCCTGCCAGTGGCCGTCCAGCTCCCGCCGCACGAAGTCCGGGGTGAAGCGGAGGCGGCGCCCGGCGAAGGCGAGCACCGCGTCCGCGTCCTCCGGCTGCAACCTCCGCACGTCGAACGGCCCGAACAGGCGGGCGCGCAGCGGCGCGGTGGCGGGGGAGGCGGCCAGCTCGCGCAGCTCCTTCCATCCCCGCCGGACCGATTCGCTGGCGTAGGCGGCGGCCAGCGCCCGGTGCGAGGCGAACAGCAGCGGCCGCCCGGCGCGCGGGAGCGGGAGCGCGAACGGGAAGCCCTCGCGGCGGACGGCCACCGCCCGCCCCAGCACCTCCGCGCCGGGCACGTCCGGCACCCCGAGGAAGGACGCCGTCCGCACCGGCCCCACCGCGGTGACGATGTGCCCCACCAGCGGGCCCCGCCGCCGCCGGATGACGGCGATGTCCCCGCGCCGGATGTCCGCCTCGCCGCAGCGGAGGGCGCGCAGCAGGTCCCCGCTGCGCAGGAACGGCATCAGGCTCCGGCCCCAGACGCGGATCCAGATCTCCCGGCCCGGCGGGAGGGCGGAGAACAGCTCCGGGGGCAGGTTGGGCGGAGGCGCGGCCACGGTGCTCAGGATGATGCCCCGAGCGCCCGCACCTTCTCCACGATGACCTCCGGCGTCGCCCCCGCGCCGAACACCGCCGCCACTCCCAGCGCCGTCAGGGTCTTCTCGTCGTCCGGGGTGATGACGGATCCGCCCACCACCACCCGGACGGAGCCCTGGCGGCCGGCGAGCAGCTTCATCAGCTCCGGCACCAGCTCCAGGTACTCCCAGGAGTGGGCGGAGATGCCGATGACGTCGGCGTCCTCCTCCTCGGCCACGGCGGCGAAGCGCTCCGGGGTGTTGAACTTCCCCAGGTAGACGACCTCCATCCCGCCGTCGCGGAGGATGCCGGCCACCACCCGCGCGCCCACCTCGTGCTGGTCCAGCCCCAGCATCCCCAGCACCACCCGGACCCGGCGTCCGGTCACGGCCTCTCCTGGTGCAGGCCGTAGCCGCGGCGCAGGGCGCGGGTGATCTCCCCCACGGTGAGGCCGTCCGCCATGGCGGCGATGAGCGCCGGCATCAGGTTGCGGTCGCGGTCGCGCGCGGCGTTGGCGACCTCGTCCAGGCCCCGCTCGACCACCTCCGGGGCGCGGGCGCGCTTGCGCTCCAGGCTGCGCTGGACGGCCGACTGCCAGGTGCGGCCCTTGGCCTCCGACTCGCCGCGGAGCAGGCGGTCCTCCTCGGGCGGGAGGCGGTGGACGTTGACGCCCACCTGCTTCAGCTCGCCGGTGGAGAGGGCGCGGTGGCGGCGGTCCATGGCCTCGGCGAAGAAGGCGGCGAACGCGCCCCGGTCGCACAGCTGCTCCGGCGTCCCCTTGGATTCGAAGCGCTCCATGACGGCGCGGATCTCCTGCTCCATCTCGTCGGTGAGGCGCTCGATGAAGTAGGAGCCGCCCAGCGGGTCGATGGTCTGGGCCACGTCCGTCTCCAGCTCGAGGATCTGCTGGGTGCGCAGGCCCACCAGGTGCGCCTCCGGGCCGGGGGTGCGGTAGCCCTCGTCGAAGGCGGAGATCTCCAGCGCCTGCACGCCCGCCGTCACCAGCGCCATGGCCTGGAGCGCGCCGCGCACCACGTTGTTGATCGGCTGCTGGGAGGTGAGCGCCAGCCCGGAGGTGTGGCAGGTGATCACCACCGACTGGGACCGCGGGTCCCTGGCCCCGAATTCGTCGCGCATCATCCGGGCGAAGAGGCGGCGGGTGGCGCGGATCTTGGCCACCTCGTGGAAGAGGGACATGGAGCAGTTCACCAGGATGGCGATGCGCGGCGCGAAGCGGTCGATCTCCACCCCGCGCCGGACCAGCTCCTTGCTGATGTGGCGGATCTGCAGGAAGCCCAGCGCCATCTCCTCCGCCGGGGCGAGGCCCACCTCGGAGAAGAAGTAGGTGTCCTCCAGGTAGCCGTGGAACCTGGGGAGCAGCTGCGAGCAGTACTCGATGCTGTCGCACGCCATCCGCATCCGCAGCGCGAACGGCAGGTGCATCGCGTAGCCGCAGTCCTCCGCGTAGAAGGGCGGCTGGAGGACGGAGCCGCGGAGCTTGTCCAGCGGGACGCCGCGCTCCTTGGCCACCAGCACCAGCCCGGCGACGAAGAAGGCCGCGGGGACGGAGCTGGAGATGGTCATCGACTCCAGCGGGAGCCCGTCCAGCAGCTCGCGGTAGTCCTCCAGGCAGGAGAGCGACACGCCCTGGCTCCCCACCGCGGCGCGGGCGGCCGGGTCATCCGGGTCGAGGAGCCCCATGGTCGGGCTGTCGCCGATGACGTCGACGCCGGTCTGGCCCTTCTCCAGCAGCGCCTTGATCTGCGCGTTGGAGTGCTTCGCGTCCCCCTCGCCGGAGAGGCCGCGCTGGATCCAGCTCCCGCGGCGGGTGGCGCGGATGCCGCGCGTGTAGGGGAACTCGCCGGGCCTGGAGTCGTCCCCGCCGTTCGCGTCCTCGCGCGCGTAGAAGTCCTTCACGACTTCGCTTCCTTCCGGCTCCCCAGCACCAGCGTGGCGAGGTGCAGCCCGCCGTCGACCGGGAGGTCCGCGCCGTTGAAGTAGGCCGCCTCCTCCGAGCAGAGGAAGCGCACCGCGGCGGCGATCTCCTCAGGTTGACCCATGCGGCGGGCGGGGATCTGCTGGAGCGCGCGCTGCACGATCTCCTCGGGCATGGCGAGCGCGCGGTCGGTGCCGATGAGGCCGGGGAGGACG
>DASRBA010000191.1:0-38975 GCA_035637895.1 Myxococcaceae bacterium | reverse complement strand
GCATCGCCTACGAGGCGAGCGCCGCTCTCACCGCCCAGCTGACCCGGGACCGGATCACCGTCCGCGCCTCGCTGGACGCGCCGCCCGAGGACATGGCCTCCACCTGAAGGGAGCCGCGCTTCAGTTCACCGCCGCGCGGCGGACCAGCACCAGGGTGATGTCGTCGTCCTGCTGGGCGGAGAACTGCTTCACCTCGTCCAGGAGCCCCTCCAGGATGGTCTCCAGCGTGGTCCCGGTGGCCAGCCGGCCGAAGGCCTCCACCAGCCGCTCCTGCCCGTACATCTCGCCGGTGGGGGAGGTGGCCTCGGTCACGCCGTCGGTGAACAGCAGCATCACGTCGCCCGGCCGCATCGGCACCTCGAGGTCCTCCACGATGCCGGCCGTGTCCCTCACCATCCCGATCCAGCAGCCGTCGGTGACCACCGTCTCCACGCTGGAGGTGGCGGCGCGCCACACCAGCGCGTCCTGGTGCTTGCCGGCGAGCACCATCTTGTCCCCGTCCAGGCGGATGACGTTCAGGGTCATGTACTTGTTGGTGTGGAGCCGGGAGATGTTCTCGTGGAGCACCCGGTTCACCTGCTGGAACACCACCGAGGGCGACAGCCCGTGCTGCTGGTTGACGGTGGAGAGGATGGAGGTCTGGGTCATCATCATCACCAGCCCGGACTCCACCCCGTGCCCCGAGACGTCGCCGACGTTCACCCAGTGCTCGCCGGTGGCGGTCTCGATCATGTCGTAGTAGTCGCCGCCCACCTCGGTGGCCGGGCGCATCACCGCCGCCACCTCGTAGGGGCCCAGCCGCCGGTTGCGCGGCAAGAGCGCGGTCTGGATGCGCTGGGCGACCTCCATCTCGCTCCACAGCGCGTCGCGCGCGGACTTGAGGTCCCGCCGGGACCGGTCCAGCCGCTCGTTGGCCTCCATCAGCTCCGACCGCAGCTGGAACTCCTGCGCGATCAGGCGGGTCTTGGCGGAGGTGATGGCCACCGCGATGACGATGGTGGCGCCCATGAAGTACAGGTTGTTGACCAGCACCTCGACCTTGAAGGGGCCGGCGAAGAGGGCGTTGTAGGCGACGTACATGACCAGCGCGGTCAGCCCGTTGAGCGCGGAGTGGATGGCCTTCCACGGCAGCATCAGGTTCGCCGCCACGATGACCAGGTTGATCCCGGCGTAGTACGCGGAGTCGAAGCCGCCCAGGTCCTTGGTCATCTGGACGATCATCCCGGCGGCGACGAGCGAGAGGATGTACCCGTGCAGGTACGAGAACCTCGACGGCCTGGTGCGCCGGATGACCACGAAGTGGATCAGGAACTCCGCCATCGCCGCGCCGCGGTACCAGGCGAACCGGGGGAGCAGCTCCGGCGGCATGGTGAACACGTCCAGGACGAAGAACAGCGGGTAGAGCGACGTGCCCAGGATCGCCAGGATGCCGCACCAGGAGTGGATCAGCTGGTCCTGGTAGCCCTCGAAGCCCGGGCGCGAGGACCGCACCCCGGACGCGCGCCGCGCCAGCATCGCCGGCATGGCGAGCTGGGGCGTGGGGACCGAATAGCTGGTCGGGGAGCTCACGATCGGCCGCGCTTCCTATCCCACCTTGTCCACCTGGAGGAACATCTGGGCCCGCGTCGCCTCGAACGCGAGCTGGGATGAGGCGCCCTCCAGCCCCACCGCCAGGTCCATCATGTCCTCCTCCGTCCGGGCGTAGAGCACCCAGTCCCCCCAGTACGCCATGTAGATCGCGGACGGGTTCCGCGAGTGGTAGTTGCCGACGATCATGGTGCCGCCGGGGACCAGGAGCCCGTATATGCGCCGGACCACGGCCTTGGCCACCGGCGGGGTGAGGTAGTCGAACAGCCCCATGGTGTAGATGAAGTGGTACTTGCCTCCCAGCCGCTCCGCCAGGTCCGGCTTGCGGAGCATGGTGCGCACCGAGTCGTTGATGTACCGCACGCGCACCCGGGCATCGCGCGCGGCCTCGATCTTCCGGACGCCGGTGCGGGCGCTCTCCAGCGCGTGGGTGTCCTGGTCCAGGAGCGAGATGTGGTACGCCTCGAAGTCCTCCGGCGTCAGCAGGAGGTCCTGCAGCTCCCACGCCGGCCCGCAGGCCAGCGAGAGGATGCGGAAGCCGCCCGTCCCCAGGTTGGGGAAGTGGGCGCGCGTGGTGCGCATCACCTGGGGAATCCACCGCCGCCGGTTGCGCACCGCTTGCGCCGCCGGCGTCTCCACCGGGTGCTTGTGCATCAGCCGGTTGAAGATGTAGTTCCCGACGTACTGGTTCTCGTAGATCATCACCATCATGTCCGCGTCGCCGGCGTAGCCCCGCGGCTTGAGGTTGGTGCGCTTGAGGAACTCCGACCCCAGGATGAACTCCCAGGCGTGGCGGCGCAGGTAGTAGCCGTGCCGCTCGTGCTCTTCCTTGCTGTAGCCGCCCACCAGGGCCGCCAGCTTCTCCAGGGTGCCGTCGAAGAAGCGGAAGAACTCCTGGCCCTCGGTGCGCAGCAGCGCCTGCTGGGCGGCGTCCGCCACGTAGATGGGCTCGTTGGCGAAGATGCGGTCCTGCTCGTTGAAGAAGCGCTTCCACACCGCGAGGTCGTAGAGCGTGTCGGAGACGTAGTCCTTGAACTCCGGCTTCACCGCGCCCTTCTGGGCGATGACCAGGGGCAGCTTCTGGAAGAAGCCCTTGAGGTTGACCACCTTGCGCTCGAACAGCAGCGCGCGGCAGTCGTAGACGTCCTCCAGGAAGATCAGCCGGCCGGAATAGCCGATGCGGGTGTACTCCACGTGCAGCCGGCAGATGGACAGCTCCACCTTCTGCCCCTCCAGCGACAGCCGCAGCTTCTGGAAGGTGGTCTGGTCCGGCGGGGTCTCCCCGTGGAAGGACACGTAGAGGGAGATCCGGGAGGCGTAGCCCACGTCGACGGGGAGCAGCTCCCCGTCCAGCTCGAGCGTTCCCGACAGCGAGCCCTCGGCGTCGCCGGCCGACTCACTTCCCACGGAGCGCGATCCGTCCGTCGGGTGTCTCGAAGGCCTTCAGCGCCGAGAAGGACAGCGCCTGCCACTTCCGCCCCTGGTTGTACTCCAGCAGCAGGCGGTGCTGGCCCTTGGCCGCCTCGTCCAGCACGCGCACCAGCGGGCTGAAGGTGGACGAGTTCATGTAGTCCAGGTTGGAGAAGTCGATCACCACCTGCTTCTTCCCGTTGCCCCCGCGGCCGAGCGCGTTCTGGAGGATGGGCATCAGGAAGCGGGCCGGGTCGCGGTCGTTGCTCTTGCCCTTCCAGACCAGCTCCACGCGTTCGTCGGTCTCGGTGAGGTCGATGGAGAGCGTCTTCTCGGTGAAGCTCTCATTGGTGAGCATTGCAGTCTCCAACCTTCAGCGATGGTGCACCGCGGAGATGGCCAGGATGTCGGTCTCGTCCACGTAGAAGTCGAGGACGCACTGGCCTTCATAGGCGATCCGCGCCAGGCCCAGCCCGCTCTCCCCCGGCGAGAACGGCTGCGCCGAGATCTGCTTGAGCTTCTCCACGTACGCCTCGAAGGGGCTCTGGTAGCCGCGGATCCACTGGATGCTCTCGTCCAGCTTTCGCAGCTTGACCGGGTCCTTGTGGGCGGGCGCCTTCACCTCGATGGTGACCGACCGGCGGTCCAGGGTGATGATGAGCTCCACCCGCTGCGCCGCGTTGGTGAAGCCCCCGTACTTGACCGCGTTCTCCAGTAGCTCCTGGGCGGTCATCGAGAGGGCATAGGCCTGGTCGGCGTCCATCCCGTGCTCGGACAGGAACCGGTGGCAGTCGTCCCAGCTCGATTTGACGGTATCCCAGTCGGGTACGAGCTTCAGCTCGAAGCGCCCCTGCCGCATCCAGTTCCTCGCCGGGCGCACCATACCGTGCTTCCCTGTATCCGTCTTGCGGCCGATCCACGCAGCGCTCCTCGCGGGCGAGGAGCTGTACCGGGAGGTGGTGCTCCGCCGGATGGCCGGGGCGAGGGAGTCCCTCTGGATCGCCACGGCCAACGTGAAGGCCATGTTCATTGCCGGAACATCCGGTGAATTCCGTCCAATCCTGGACCTCTTCGCGGACCTGGCCCGCCGCGGGGTGGAGCTGCGCCTTTTGCACGCGGAGCTGCCGTCGCGCCCGTTCCGCGCCGCCTTCGAGGTCCAGAAGTCCTTGTGGACCCGGATGCAGCTCAAGCTGTGCCCGCGGGTCCACTTCAAGGCGGTCATCGTGGACGGCGCGTGGATCTACCTGGGGAGCGCCAACCTCACCGGCGCGGGCCTGGGCGCCAAGGGCGAAGGGAAGCGGAACTTCGAGCTGGGCTTCGTCACCGAGGACTTCGACACCATCGACCGCGCCACCGCGATGTTCGAGTCGGTCTGGTCCGGGGTGGAGTGCTCCACCTGCCGCCTCTACGACCTCTGCCCGGATCCCATCGGCCCGAAGGCTCCTCCCGGACGGAGGGTGAAGCGGCGGCCGGCGCCGGAGGGCGTGGAGCTGGGCAGGTCCCGCCGGCTGCTCACGGCATCCTCGAGACCGCCTCCATCCCGAAGTTGACCCGCGCCTGCCAGGGCGGCGGGGGCAGGCCGCGCAAGGTGAGGATCTGCTCCAGCATGGCCGCCGCGTCCGCGCGCAGGGTCCCGAACCTGACCCCGAAGCAGGGGCTCACGTTCCGGGCGCGCCCGGGCAACGGCCGGGACCGCCACACCACCTCGCCGTGAAGCATCAGCGCGGGCCGCCCGGCGGGCTCCAGCTCCAGCAGGAACGGGGTGCCGGCCTGGAGCGCGGGGGGCGGCTCGCCGGCGTCGACCTCCAGGCCCGCCCCCCCGCGCGAGAGGTTGCGCACCAGGTAGCGGGCCGAGGACGGGGTGCCGTCGGTGGCCAGGATGTAGAAGGGGATGCGCGGGTGCGCGCGGCGGCGCTTGTCCCGGCCGTGGGCGTCGGCGATCCACTGGAGCGCGTCGTCCAGCCCGCGCCGGTCCGCGCCCGCGTCGTAGCGGACGTGCAGCTCGTAGCGGCCGGGCGCGTTCGCCGCCTTCGCGCAGCGGACCACCTCGCCCAGCACCTCCACCTTGCCCGCCACCCCCTCGGCCGTCAGCTCGAAGAGGAAGCGCGCGCCGGCCGGCGCCGGGCGGGGGCTCTGCAGCACCACCGCCTGGCGCCCCACGCTGCGCGTGAACTCCACCAGGAGCGACCGGGGGCTCTGGTAGCCGACGCGAAGTCTGACCGGGTCCTTGTCACGCGGCATGGGACCCGGGGGAAGTTACCCCGCGTTCGGGTCGGGCGCCGGGGTGAATCCGGAGCCGTCGATGGTGAGCGTCTCGTTGGCGAACGCGTAGGTCCCGCTGCGGTCGGTGATGCTCCCGTTCAGCGTCACCGCCACGTTGGTGCTGCCGGCGGTGAGGTCGTTCTGGACGACGGTCTCCGTCACGTCCACGTCGATGAAGTCGGAGATGTCGCCCGAGAACTCGATGCGGCCCTTGAGGTGGAGCGCCAGCTGCACCGAGGTGCTGCCGGTGACCAGGTCGAAGGTCATGTGCAGCGTGCCCCTCATCCCGGTGTGCCCGTCGAAGTTGCAGCCGTCGTAGGTCAGGTCGTAGGCGATGGAGGTCCCCGGGTTCGAGGCGTCCACGTTGATGTTGATGGCCACCGAGCCGCCCCTGGGGCAGCCGACCTTGATCTGGGTCTGCGTCCCGGCGCCGGCGTTCCACAGCTGCGCCAGCATCCCGGGCGTCCCCATCGTCCCGCGGCTGGACTGGAACAGCGCCCCCGCCGCCGCTTCCTTCCCCGGCGCCAGCGGCCGCCCGCCACAGCCCACAAGGCCCAGCGCCGCCACCAGCGCGATCCCGACTCGAATCACCTGCTTCATGGAACCCCTCCTTGGATTTGGATTCGCCACCTTCAGCACCGCGGCCGGGCGGATCTGCTCCCGGCCCCGGCCCGGCCTCTTGAGACGCCGATGACTCGCAATCCTTACTCCGCCCGTCAACCTCCGCCTCCGAGACGCTCCAACCCCCCGGTCCCCTTCGGGTTTGGAGATCTCTGGGGGCAGGTGGGTTTCTTGACCAGAGATCTCCTCGCTCGCATACTCGGGCAAGTAGTGGTAAAAAGTGGCAAACCGTGGCGTGAAGTAGATCGCGCGGGGCAAGGTTTGGATCACCGTGTTTCGAGGTGTCTTCGAGCATCAGATCGATGCGAAGGGGCGGACGAGCCTCCCGGCGAAGCTGCGGGAGACGCTGGTCGGCACCTACGACGAGCGCCTCATCGTCACCACCGCCCTCGACGCGTGCCTGCACGCCTACCCCGTCCGCGAGTGGGAGCAGCTGGAAGCGTCCTTGGCGAAGCGCAACCCGATGGAGCCCGGCGTGAAGACGCTGATGCGGCTCTACGTGGCGTCCGCGCAGGAGTGCCCGCTGGACAAGCTGGGGCGGCTGCTCATCCCGCCCACGCTCCGCGCGCACGCCGGCCTGGAGAAGGACGTGGTGTGGGCGGGGATGGTGAAGGTCATCGAGCTCTGGTCGAAGGAAGGCTGGTCCAAGGCGCAGCAGGAGGCGAGGGCCGAGGCGGACTCCGCGGACGTGATGCGGGTCCTCTCGGAGCTGCGCGCGCAGTAAGGCCTTCCAAAGGGAGAGGGGATTCGACCAGAGCTTTTTTTGGTGGAGGAGACGATGTCGAATCTGGCGGAGGAGGTGCTCACCATGCACATCGAAGGTGAGCTCGACGCCCAGGACATGGCGGAGATCGGCGCCGAGCTGTTCCGGCTGGCGCACCGGGGCTACCGGCGGATCGCCATTGACCTGGGCGGGGTGACCCACATCGACTACCGGGGCCTCAAGCCGCTGGCGGCGCGGGCGGAGCTGTACAGGCGGGGGGGCGGGGACATCAAGCTCTGCCGCGTCTCCGCGTACGTGTACGCCATCTTCCGCGCGGTGGGCGTCCACGAGACGTTCGACGTGCACGCCACCGCCGAGGACGCCCGCGCGGCGTTCGCGGCGGAGCAGCTTCCATCGGTGGCGTGACGGGCGGCGGTCCCCACTTCGAACACCGGACCGTCCTCCTGGGCGAGGCGGTCCAGCTTCTCCAACCGAGGCCCGGCAAGGTGATCGTCGACGGCACAGTGGGCGGCGGTGGGCACGCGGCGGCGCTGCTCGAGCGCGGCGCGGACGTGGTGGGCCTGGACAAGGACCCGCGCGCCCTGGCCGCCGCCTCGGCGCGGCTGGCGCCGTACGGAGAGCGTTTCCGGGCCGTGCGGTCGGACTTCGCCGACGTCAGGGGTGTGCTGGGGGAGGCCAAGGTGGACGGCCTGCTCCTGGACCTGGGCGTCTCCTCGCCGCAGCTGGACGCCCCGGAGCGCGGCTTCTCCTTCCAGAAGGACGGCCCTTTGGACATGCGGATGAGCGGGGAGGGCGAGACCGTCGCGGAGCGCATCCGCCGCCTCTCCGACCGCGAGCTGGCGGACGAGATCTACCAGTACGGAGAAGAGCGGTTCTCCCGGCCCATCGCCCGCGCGCTGAAGGCGGACCGCCCGGAGACGACGCTGCAGGCCGCGGAGTCGGTCAAGCGCGCGGTGCCGCGCAGGGCGTGGCCCAAGGGCATCCACGTGGCGACGAAGACCTTCCAGGCGCTGCGCATCGCGGTGAACGGGGAGCTGGAGTCCCTGGGGCGAGCCCTCCAGGGCCTGCCGGAGGTGCTGGCGCCGGGCGGGGTGGCGGCGATCATCGCCTTCCACTCGCTGGAGGACCGGATGGTGAAGGAGCGCTTCCGCGAGCTGTCCGGCCGCTGCGTGTGCCCGCCGGGCCTGCCGGTCTGCGCCTGCGGGGCGAAGGGCGACTTCTCGCTCCTGACGCGCAAGGCGGTCCAGGCGTCGGAGGCGGAGGTGGAGGCGAACCCGCGCGCCCGGAGCGCGCGCTTGCGGGCGGTGGAGCGGAAGCGATGAGGTCTTCGAAGACGAAGCCCGGCCAGCGGATCACCAGCCTCCAGGTGCTCCTGCAGCTCCTCCCCGGCGCGCTGCTGGCGGCGCTGTTCGCCTCGGTGGGCATCCTCCACGTCACCTCGCGGGTGCTGGTGGTGGACGCCGGCTACCGGCTGTCCAGGCTGGAGGAGGAGAACCGGCAGCTCACCCTGCGCAACGACCGGCTGAAGCTGGAGCTGGCCACGCTGGTGAGCCCCGCCCGGCTGGAGAAGCTGGCCCGCGACCAGGGCCTGCAGCCGCCGCCGGCGGGGACCGTGATCTCCCTGGGAGGCCCTCCCCCGCCGCCCACCCCGGCGCAACGGCTGGCGAGGGCCGGCCCGCCATGACCTACGACTTCAAGGAGTCCCGCGCCCCCGAGGAGGGCGGCCGGTGGATGAAGGTGCGGGTGGCGCTGGTGGGCGCCGCGCTGCTCCTGGGGCTCTCCGGGGACCTCCTCCGCGCGGTGCAGCTGCAGATCTTCGAGCGCGACCGCTTCCGCGACATGGCGGAGGGCCAGTACCTGCGCCAGGTGGAGATCCCCGCCCGCCGCGGCGACATCTTCGACCGCAAGGGGACGCCGCTGGGGCAGAGCGTGGAGGTGGACTCGCTCTGGGCGGACCCGTCGCTGTTGCCGGACCGGGTGGCGGCGGCGAAGGCGCTCGGCTCGAAGCTGAAGGAGCCCGCGGCGCAGCTCCTCCAGCGCTTCGAGCGCGGCAGGCGCTTCGCCTGGATCAAGCGCGGCGCCCGCCCGGAGGAGGTGGCCGCCGTGCGCGACCTCAAGCTCCCCGGCGTCTCGGCGGTGAAGGAGCCGCGGCGCTTCTTCCCCCAGCGCGAGCTGGCGGCGCAGGTGCTGGGCATGGTGGGCGTGGAGGGGCGCGGCCTGGAGGGCGTGGAGCTGGCCTTCGACGACGAGCTGTCCGGCCAGTCCGCCCAGGTGCCCGGCCTGCGCGACGCGCGCGGGCGCCAGGTGCTCACCGCGGGCGCGGCCCCGGCGCAGGAGCGGCAGGGCGCCTCGGTGACGCTCACCCTCGACGGCAACCTGGAGCACATGGCGGAGCGGGCGCTGGAGCGGGCGGTGGTGGATTCGCGCGCGGTCTCCGGGATGGTCGTCATCCTCGACCCGCGCACCGGCGAGCTGTTGGCGCTGGCCAACGCCCCCCGCTTCAACCCCAACACCCCGCAGGGCGCCCACGCGCAGGCGATGCGCAACCGCGCCGCGCTCGACACCTTCGAGCCCGGCTCCACCATGAAGGCGTTCACGGTGGCGGCGGCGCTGGAGGAGCGGGCCGTCAAGCCCGCCGACACCTTCTTCTGCGAGAACGGCGCCTGGGAGGTGGGGCGGGACACCGTCAACGACACCCACTCCTGGGGGTGGCTGACCCCGGGGAAGATCCTGGCGGTCTCCTCCAACATCGGCGCGGCGAAGATCGCCCAGGCGCTGGGGCGGGAGAAGCTGGTGGACTACTTCCAGCGCTTCGGCTTCGGCGAACGGGTGGGCCTGGGGCTCCCCGGCGAAGGCAAGGGAGTGATCCCCTTCCCGAGGGCGGAGATCGCGCTCGCCAACCAGGCCTTCGGACAGGGGCTGACCGCCACGGCGGTGCAACTGGCCGCCGGCTACGGTGCGCTCGCGAACGGGGGTGCGCTGATGAGGCCCTTCCTCGTCTCGAAGGTGGTAGACCCCGACGGCGTGGTGTTGCTCGAAACGCGGCCCATGGAGGTGCGCCGGGCGGTCTCCCCGAAGACCGCGCGCACGGTGCTGTCCATGCTCGAGGGCGTGGTGGCGGACGGGGGCACCGCGCCCAGGGGCCGGATGGAGGGGTACCAGGTGGCGGGGAAGACCGGCACCGCCCAGAAGGCGGACCCGGTGGCCCGCGGGTACTCGGACAAGCGGATCGCCTCCTTCGTGGGGGTGGTGCCGTCGGAGGCGCCGCGGCTGGTGATCGCCGTGGTCATCGACGAGCCCCAGACCGACAAGTACGGCGGCCTCTCCGCCGCCCCCGCCTTCAAGGAGATCGCGGAAGGGGCCATGGCGTACCTGGGCGTGCCGCCGTCGCGCGCCGTCCCGGCCCCGGCCCCCGCGCCGGTGGCGGTAGCGGTGGCGATGGCGGAGCCTCCGCCTTTGGCGGTGACTCCGCCCGCCCGCGATGACGTGGTCGAACCCGCCGCGCCGCCGCCGCCAGGCGCGCACGCGGTGGTGGTGCCGGATCTGACCGGCCGAGTCAGCCGTGAAGCGGTGAACCGCTTGCTCGCCGCGTCCCTGGAGCCTCACCTCCGGGGAACGGGGCGCGTGATCGGACAGACCCCAGAGCCGGGGTCCAGGGTAGAGAGGGGCTCGCAGGTGACCGTGGAGCTGCAGGCGCGGCCATAGGGCCGCAGCTGGGCAGCGCGGTTCGTCGATTGCAGCGTGGAGCGAGGAACGCGATGAAGGTGATGGACGTGCTGGCAGGCTGCGGAGCCGAGTCGAGCGGTGGTGGGGCCAAGGCGAACGTGGAGGTCACCGGGTTGACGGTGGACTCCCGGGCGGTGAAGGCGGGTGACCTGTTCTTCGCGCTCCCCGGCGCCAAGGCGGACGGGGCGCAGTTCGCCGCCGACGCGGTGAAGGCGGGCGCGGCGGCGGTGGTGGCGGAGAAGAAGCTGGACGTGAAGGTCCCCGTCTACGTGGTGTCCGCGGGCAGCGGGCGCAAGGCGGTGGCGCTGGCGGCGGCCAACTTCTACAAGAAGCCGGCGGCGGAGCTGGTGATGCTGGGCATCACCGGCACCAACGGGAAGACGACCACCACGTATCTGCTGGAGTCGATCTGCGCCGCCGGCGGGGCCACCACCGGCCTCATCGGCACCATCCAGTACAAGTACGCGGGCAAGAGCATCGACCCGTCGCACACCACGCCGGACGCCATCGCGCTGCACAAGCTGCTGCGCGACATGGTGGACGCGGGCACCGACACGGTGGTGATGGAGGTCTCCTCCCACGCGCTGGCGCAGGACCGGGTGCACGGGCTGACCTTCCGCGCCGCGGCGTTCACCAACCTGACCCGCGACCACCTCGACTACCACAAGGACATGGAGGACTACTTCCAGTCCAAGCGGAAGCTCTTCTCCGACCACCTCTCGCCCGGCGGGGTGGGGGTGGTGAACGGCGACGACACGTACGCGGCGCGCCTCTACAACGAGCTGCGCGGCCAGAAGCGGATGGCCTGGAAGTTCTCCCGCGTGGGCAACGGGGAGATCTCCGCCGCCGACGTGGAGCTGACCATGAACGGCATCAAGGCCACGCTGAAGACGCCCGCCGGCGACATCCCGGTGAAGTCGCAGCTGCTGGGCCCGCATAACCTGGAGAACATCCTCGCCGCCACCGGGATGGCGCTGGGCGCGGGCTTCTCCCGCCGCGACGTGCAGGACGGCATCGAGCGCTGCCGCCGCGTCCCCGGCCGGATGGAGCGGGTGGAGGCCAACGGCGTGAGCGCGCTGGTCGACTACGCGCACACCGACGACGCGCTGAGGCGGGCGCTGGAGACGGCGCGCGCGGTGGGCCGCGGCCGCGTCATCGTCGTCTTCGGCTGCGGCGGCGACCGCGACAAGGGCAAGCGCCCGCTGATGGGGCAGGCGGCGGCGGAGGGCTCGGACCTGGCGGTGGTCACCTCCGACAACCCGCGCACCGAGGACCCGGACCACATCATCTCGGAGGTCCTCCCCGGGCTGGAGAAGAGCGGGATGCGCCGGATGTCCGCCGGCAAGGCCAAGGCGGGCGAGAAGGGCTACCTGGTGGAGGTGGACCGGAAGGCGGCCATCGAGCTGGCCTCGCAGCTGGCCAAGGCGGGCGACGTGATCGTCGTCGCCGGCAAGGGCCACGAGCCGTACCAGGAGATCGACGGCGAGCGGAAGCCGTTCGACGACCGCGCGGTGGCGGAGGCGGCGCTCCAGGCGCCCCGGGCCTAGCGCATGGGTGTCTGAGATGGCGGTGCGATTCTCGGAAGACCAGGTGCTCAAGGCGACCGGCGCCTACCGGGTGCAGTCCGGGGCGGTCGCCTCGTACACCTCGGTGTCCACCGACACGCGCACGCTGGCGCAGGGGTCGCTCTTCGTCGCGCTGCACGGCGAGCGCTTCGACGCCCACGAGTTCCTCAAGGACGCGGTGGCCCGCGGCGCGGCCGGCGCGCTGGTGAAGGAGGGCCGCAAGCTCCCGCCGGTGCCGCGCGACTTCGGGGTGTTCGCGGTGCCGGACACGCTGGCCGGCCTGGGCGCGCTCGCCCACTTCCACCGCGTCCGCTTCGAGATCCCGGTGGGCGCCGTCACCGGCTCCAACGGGAAGACCACCGTCAAGGAGATGACCGGCGCCATCCTCGCCACCCGCGGCCCCGCGCTGAAGACGGAGGGGAACCTCAACAACGAGGTCGGGGTCCCGCTCACGCTGTTCCGGCTGGAGCCGGCCCACGTGGCCGCCGTCGTCGAGATGGGGATGAACCGGAAGGGGGAGATCGCCCGGCTCACCGCCATCGCCCAGCCGGACGCAGGCGTCATCACCGTGGTGCAGCCGGCCCACCTGGAGGGGCTGGGCTCCATCGAGGGCGTGGCCTCCGCCAAGGGCGAGCTGTTCCACACCCTCTCCCCCCACGGCACCGCGGTGGTGAACCTGGACGACCCGCTGATCGTCGCGCAGGCGAGGTCCGCCGGGCGCAAGCAGATGACCTTCGGGCGCGCCGCGAAGGCGGACGTGAAGCTGTTCTCCGCCACCCCGCTCGGGCGCGAAGGGGTAGCGCTGGAGATCGACCACCAGGGCCGGCGCCACCCGGTGAAGCTGTCCTTCGTGGGCGAGCACAACGCGCTCAACGCCACCGCCGCCTTCGCGCTGGGGCGGGCGCTGGGGTATTCGGCCGAGGAGTGCGTGATGGGGCTGCAGGCCGCCCGCCCGCACGCGCGCCGGCTGAACGTGGTGGCTGCGCCGGGCGGCGTGACGGTGCTGGACGACTGCTACAACGCCAACCCCGCCTCGATGCGGGCGGCCCTGGACACCCTGGCGGAGCTGGCCAAGGGCGGCCGCGCGGTGGCGGTGCTGGGCGACATGCTGGAGCTGGGCGACGGCGCCGTCCGCGACCACGGCGAGCTGGGCGAGCGCGCGGCGGGGAAGGTGGAGCTTTTGGCGCTCTTCGGGCCCACCTCCGCGGAGGGGCACGCGCGCGCCCGGGCGAAGCTGGGCGACCGCGCCGCCCACTTCAGCGAGGTGGAGCCGCTGCTGGCGTGGCTCAAGCCGCAGCTGCGCGAGGGCGACGTGGTGCTGGTGAAGGCCAGCCGGGGGATGAAGCTGGAGCGGGTGGTGGAGGCGCTGACCTAGCGATGTTCTACCTCCTCTACGAGTGGCTGAAGGACAGGGAGGCGGGGCGCTACCTCAACGTCCTCAAGTACCCGTCCACCCGCATCGTCGCCGCCGGCATCGCCTCGCTGGTGCTGGGGATGCTGATCGGCCCCCGGCTGATCGCCCAGCTCCGCTTCCAGCAGCACGGCCAGTCCAACGTGCGCGAGGACGTGCCGGACACGCACCAGAAGAAGAAGGGCACCCCCACCATGGGCGGGTCCCTCATCCTGCTGTGCATCGCGGTGGGGACGCTGCTCTTCGCCGACCTGCGCTCGCGGTCGGTGTGGGTGGTGTGCCTGATCACCTTCGGCTACGGCTTCATCGGCTTCCTCGACGACTGGCTCAAGCTGTCCAAGCGCAACTCCAAGGGGCTGCCGGGGCGGTGGAAGCTGGTGCTGCAGACCACCTTCTTCCTCCTCGCCATCGGGATCTTCCTCACCGACTGGCGGGCGGCGGGCGGGCCGAAGCTGCTGATCGACAGCCGGCTCACCCTGCCGTTCATCCCCACCCGCTGGTTCAACCCCAACTTCGGCTGGCTCTACGTCCCTCTGGCGTGGGTGCTGGTGGTGGGGACCTCCAACGCGGTGAACATCACCGACGGCCTGGACGGCCTGGCCATCGTCCCCACCATCGTCTCCGCGCTGGTGTTCGCGGTGCTGTGCTGGGTGGCCGGCACCACGCTCTCCATCGCGGACGTGGTGGACGTGAACGGCGCCAAGCAGCTGGTGGGCATCCAGCTGCACGAATACCTGCGCCTGCCGGAGACGCCGGGCGGCGCCGAGCTGGCGGTGTTCTGCGCCGCCATCGTGGGCGCCGGCGTGTCCTTCCTCTGGTTCAACACCTACCCGGCCACCGTGTTCATGGGCGACATCGGCGCGCTGGCGCTGGGCGGCGGCCTGGGCGCGCTGGCCATGCTGTCCAAGAACGAGGTGGTCTCCGCCATCATCCACGGCGTGTTCTTCGCCGAGATCCTCTCGGTGATGATCCAGGTCTCCTCCTTCAAGCTCACCGGCCGCCGCGTCTTCAAGATGGCGCCGGTCCACCACCACTTCGAGCTCAAGGGCGTGCCGGAGCCGAAGATCATCGTCCGCTTCTGGATCGTCGCCATCCTCTGCGGCGCGGTGGCGGTGCTGGCGATCAAGCTGCGGTGACCTGACTTCTTCCGACCCATGCTCCCCTCCCTCACAGGCGCGCGCGCGGTGGTCGTCGGGGCCGGCAAGTCCGGCCTGGCGGCGGCGCGCCTGCTGCTGCGCCAGGGCGCCAGGGTCACCGCGGTGGACAGGAAGCCGCTGGCGGAGCTGGCCGCGGCGGAGGCGCAGCTGAAGGCCATGGGCGGGGAGCTGATCTCCGGGGACCTCCCGGACGGCGCCCAGCTGGTGGTGATGAGCCCCGGCGTCCCTTTGCACCAGCCGGGCATCGAACGGGCGCGCGCGGCCGGCATCCCCGTCATCGGCGAGGTGGAGCTGGCGTACCGGCTGCTGGAGCCCCGGCGGCCGTTCATCGGCATCACCGGCACCAACGGCAAGAGCACCACCACCGCGCTCTGCGGCGAGCTGCTCCACCGCGCCGGGATGCGCCCCTTCGTGGGCGGCAACCTGGGCCGGCCGCTGTGCGAATCCCCGCTCTCCGAGGAGCGGTGGAGCGCCCACGTCGTCGAGCTGTCCTCCTTCCAACTGGAGGGGATCAAGGAGCTGCGGTGCTCGGCGGCGGTGGTGACCAACGTCACCCCGGACCACCTGGACCGCTATGCGTCGCTCTCCGACTACGCGGCGGCCAAGCGGCGCATCTTCATGAACCAGGAGGCGGGGGACGTGGCGGTGGTGAACGCGGACGACGCCATCGCCGTCTCGTTGGCGCCGGAGGGCCGCGGCTACGGCTTCACGCTCCACCCGGACCTGCCGCCGGGCTTCCTGGGCGGCGCGGTGGCGTCGCCGGACGGCGGCTTCCGCTTCGTGAGCGGCGGCTCGTTCACCCTGGGCAACCGCGCGCTGCGCGGCGCGCACAACCTCCAGAACGCGATGTCGGCGGCGCTCCTGGCGTCGCTCAGCGGCGTCCCGGACCGCGCCATCCAGGAGGGGCTGGACTCGTACCCCGGCCTGCCGCACCGGATGGAGGTGGTGCGGACGCTGGACGGCGTGGAGTGGATCAACGACTCCAAGGCCACCAACGTGGACTCGTCGGTGGTGGCGCTGCGCGCGTTCAAGGGCGGGGTGCTGCTCATCGCCGGCGGGCTGGGGAAGGGCGCTCCGTACGCGCCGTTGGTGGACGCCTCCCGCGGCAAGGTCAAGGCGGTGCTCACCGTCGGCCAGGACGCGCCCGCCATCGAGTCCGCCTACCGCAAGGGCTTCGTGGTGGTGTCGTGCGCCACGCTGGAGAACGCGGTGGCGGAGGCGCGGCGGAGGGGGAGGCCGGGGGACGTGGTGCTGCTGTCGCCGGCGTGCGCCTCCTACGACCAGTTCAAGAACTTCGAGGACCGGGGCGACACCTTCAAGCGCCTGGTGGGGGCACTTTCGTGAACGGCCGGCTTCGCTTCGACCCGCTCCTGCTGGCGTCCTGCCTGGCGCTGACCGCCCTGGGGCTGGTGATGGTCTACTCGGCCTCCGCGATCACCGCGCAGGAGCGCCTGGGCAACGCCTTCTACTTCCTGGAGCGGCAGGCGGTGGCCGCGCTCCTGGGCCTGGTGGCGATGGCGGTGGTGATGAAGCTGGGCTACCGCAAGCTGGCCAGGCTCTCCTATCCGCTGCTGCTGGTCGCGGTGGCGCTGCTGGTGGCGGTGCTGGTCCCCGGCGTCGGCACGGTGGTGGGCGGCGCGCGCCGGTGGATCCGCGTGCTGGGCTTCGGCCTGCAGCCGGCGGAGGTCGCCAAGCTGGCGTGGATCGTCTACCTCGCCTACTCGCTGGCGAAGAAGCGGGAGAAGGTGGCGACGTTCTCGGTGGGCTTCCTCCCGCACCTGCTGGTGGCCGGCGTGCTGGTGGCGCTGTGCATGAAGGAGCCGGACTTCGGCAGCTCGGTGGTCATCCTCTTCCTGCTGTTCGTGATGCTCTTCGCGGCGGGGACGAAGCTGTCGTACCTCATCGGCTCCATCCTGATGGCCATCCCGGTGGCGTGGACCGCGGTCTCCTCCTCGCCGTACCGGATGGCGCGGCTGATGGCGTTCATCGACCCCATGGGCCACCGGCACGACTCCGGCTACCAGGTGGCGGAGTCGCTGATGTCCATCGGCTCCGGCGGGTGGACGGGCCTGGGCCTGGGCGACGGCCGGCAGAAGCTGTTCTTCCTCCCCGAGGCCCACAACGACTTCATCGCCGCCATCATCGGCGAGGAGCTGGGCCTTCTGGGCGTGGCGGCGATGATCGGCCTGTTCGCGATCATCCTCTGGCGCGGGCTGCGCGCCTCGCTCCACGCCTCCGAGCCGTTCGGCACCTACCTGGGCCTGGGCATCACCTCGCTGATGGGCTTCCAGGCGGTGGTGAACATGGGCGTGGCCATGGCGCTGCTGCCCACCAAGGGCCTGACGCTGCCCTTCGTCTCCTACGGCGGCTCGTCGCTGTTGATGATGATGGCGGCCATGGGCGTGCTGCTGTCGATCAGCGCCACCGCGGAGGCGAAGGCGGCCGGCGCGGGCGGCGGCGGCGGTTCGAGGCTCTCCCGTTCCATGGAGCTGGAGGGCGCGCCGACGTGAGAGTGCTGATCGCCGGCGGCGGCACCGGGGGCCACCTCTTCCCCGGCATCGCTCTCGCGGAGGAGGTGAGCACGCGGCACCACAAGAACAGCGTGGTGTTCGTGGGCACCGACCGCGGGCTGGAGGCGAGGGTCGTCCCCGCCGCCGGCTACACGCTGGAGATCATCCCCGCCCGCGGGCTGAAGGGGATGGGCCTGCTGCGGCTGCTCCAGGGCCTGTTCACCCTGCCGGCGGCGCTGTTCGCCTCCTGGCGGATCCTGCGCAAGTACCGGCCGGACGTGGTGGTGGGCGTGGGCGGCTACGCGTCGTTCCCGGTGGTGCTCTGCGCCTGGCTGCAGCGCGTCCCCACCGCGGTGCAGGAGCAGAACGCGCTCCCCGGCCTCACCAACCGCATCCTGGGGCGGATCGCGAGGGTGGTGTTCATCTCCTTCGAGGAGGCGCGCCGCTGGTTCCCCGCCGGCAAGAGCAACCTCATCGGCAACCCCATCCGCGCCAAGCTGACCGACAACTTCCTGCGGTCGCGCGCGGAGCACGCCAAGTTCACCGTGCTGGTGTTCGGCGGGTCGCTGGGCGCCAAGCGGGTGAACGCGCTGATGCTGGAGGCGCTGGACCAGCTGGGCGACCTCAAGGAGGGGATGCGCTTCGTCCACCAGACCGGCAAGGCGGACCTGGAGTCGGTGAAGCAGGGCTACGCCGCCCGCGGCTTCGACGCCGAGGTGGTGGAGTTCATCGACGACATGTCCTCCGCCTACGCCACCGCCGACCTGGTGGTGTGCCGGGCGGGCGCGACGACGGTGGCGGAGCTGACCGTCTGCAAGAAGGCGGCGATCCTCATCCCGTACCCGTACGCCACCGACAACCACCAGGAGGTCAACGCGCGGAGCCTGGTGGACGCGGGCGCGGCGCTGATGTTCCGGGAGTCGGAGCTGACCGGGCAGATCCTCGCCACCAACATCCGCGGGCTGAAGGCCAGTCCGGACCGGCTGCGGCGGATGGAGAAGCAGGCGGGGCTGCTGGGCCGGCCGGAGGCGGCCAAGGAGCTGGCGGACGTCTGCGTGCAGATGATGGTCCAGACCTGGGGCCCGCACGGGCGGAGCCGGCCGGACAAGGAGCCGAAGAAGGGGAAGGAGGCGGCGTGATGGGGAATTCACTCTTCGAGCGGCGGCCCTCCAGCCGGTTCAAGAAGCGGCACGCCGCGCACGTGCACTTCGTGGGCATCGGCGGCATCGGGATGAGCGGCATCGCGGAAGTGCTGCTCACCCTGGGGTACCAGGTCTCCGGCAGCGACCTGAAGGAGTCGGAGATCACCCGGCGGCTGGCGACGCTGGGCGCCACCATCCACGCCGGCCACCGGGCGGAGAACGTGAAGGACGTGGACGCGGTGGTCATCTCCTCCGCGGTGCGCAAGGACAACCCGGAGGTGGTGGCCGCCCACGACAAGTGGATCCCCGTCATCCCGCGCGCGGAGATGCTGGCGGAGCTGATGCGGCTCAAGTACGCGGTGGCGGTGGCGGGCTCCCACGGGAAGACCACCACCACGTCGATGATCGCCACCGTGCTCGCCGCCGCCGGGCTGGACCCCACGGCGGTGGTGGGCGGCAAGGTGAACGTCCTCGACTCCAACGCCAAGCTGGGCAAGAGCGAGCTGATGGTGGTGGAGGCGGACGAGTCGGACGGGTCCTTCCTCAAGCTCCACCCGTCCATCGCGGTGGTCACCAACATCGACCCCGAGCACATGGACCACTACGGCACCCTGGACCGGCTCCAGAGCGCCTTCGTCGAGTTCTGCAACCGGGTGCCGTTCTACGGGCTGAACGTGCTCTGCCTGGACCACCCCAACGTGCAGGCGCTGCTGCCGCGGATGGAGAAGCGTTTCGTCACCTACGGCTCGGCGCATACCGCCGACTACCGGGTGGAGGGGATCCGGCTGGACGGCTACCTCACCCGCTTCCGCGCCTTCCAGCACGACAAGGAGCTGGGCGAGTTCACGGTGAAGATGGTGGGCGCCCACAACGCGCTCAACGCGCTCGCGGTCATCGCGGTGGCCGAGGAGATGGACGTCCCGCTGGACACCGTGCGGCGGGCGCTCGCCGAGTTCGGCGGCGTGCAGCGGCGCTTCACCATCAAGGGCGAGGCGAAGGGCGTCACCGTGGTGGACGACTACGGCCACCACCCCACCGAGGTGATGGCCACCCTGGCCGGCGCGCGCCGCGCGTTCCGACGGCGCCTGGTGGTGGCCTTCCAGCCCCACCGCTACACGCGCACCCGGGACCTGCTCAAGGAGTTCTCCACCGCGTTCAACGACGCGGACGTGCTCTACCTCACCGGCATCTACGCCGCGTCCGAGGACCCCATCCCCGGCATCACCGGCCAGGCGCTGGCGGACTCCATCGTGGCGTACGGCCACCGGGACGTGACGTTCGTGGAGAAGCGGGCGGACCTGGCGAAGGCGATGGCGCCGCGGCTGCGCGAGGGCGACCTGGTGCTGACGCTGGGCGCGGGCGACATCACCCAGGTGGGCCCGGAGCTCCTGGGGTTGCTCTCGGAGGGGAAGGCATGAAGCCCTCCTCCACCGAGGTGTGGGCCCGCCAGCTCCAGGGCGACGTCCGGCTCCAGGAGCCGCTGGTGCAGTGGACCTCGATCCGGGTGGGCGGCCCGGCGGAGATCCTCTACCGGCCGGCGAGGCCCGATCAGCTGGTGGAAGCGCTGAAGGTCGCCCGGCACGACGGGGTGCCCATCACGGTGCTGGGCGGCGGCGCCAACACGCTGGTGGGCGACGAGGGCATCCCCGGCCTCACCATCAAGCTGGGGCCGGACCTCTTCCCGGAGGAGATCTTCCACCAGGGCGACGAGACCACGCTCTCGCTGGGCGCGGGCGCGGCCATCGTCCGGCTGATCAACCAGATGAAGGCGCACCGCCTGGTGGGGGCGGAGTTCCTCGCCGGCATCCCCGGCACCATCGGCGGCGCGGTGAGCATGAACGCCGGCACCAAGCACGGCGAGTGCATGTCCGTGGTGCAGGCGGTGGAGGTGGCCACCGCGGAGGGCGTGGGGTGGATCCCGCGCGAGCGGCTGGGCGCCCGCTACCGCCGCACCGATCTGCCGGAGGGCGGGGTGGTGACGCGGGTGAGGTTCGCCCTGCGCGAGGGGGACGTGGACGCCTCGCGCAAGGCGATGGAGGCGGACCTGGACTACCGCAAGCGGACCCAGCCGCTGTCGCAGCCCAACTTCGGGAGCGTGTTCAAGAACCCGCCCAACGACTTCGCCGGCCGGCTGATCGAGAGCGTGGGGCTCAAGGGCCACCGCGCCGGCCAGGCGCAGATCTCCGGGCTGCACGCCAACTGGATCGTCAACCTGGGCGGCGCCACCGCCAGGGAGGTCCTGGCGCTGATCGCGCTCGCGCAGCAGCGGGTGAAGGAGGCCACCGGCGTCGAGCTGCAGCCCGAGGTGAAGAAGGTGGGGAGGTTCGCGTGACGCGCGACGAGCTGAAGGGCAAGCGCATCGGGGTGCTGCTGGCCGGGATGTCGGTGGAGCGCGAGGTGTCCCAGCGCACCGGCGCCGCGGTGTCGAGCGCGCTCGAGGGCCTGGGCTACCAGGTGGTGGAGATCGACGCGCAGAAGGACCTGCCGGCGCGGCTCACGGCGGAGAAGATCGACGTGGCCTTCATCGCGCTCCACGGCCGCTTCGGCGAGGACGGGTGCGTGCAGGGGCTCTTGGAGGCGATGTTCATCCCCTACACCGGGTCCGGGGTGCTGGCGTCGTCGGTGGGGATGGAGAAGGTGTTCGCCAAGCAGATCTTCCTGGGCCACGGCATCCCCACGCCGCTGTACCACGCGTTCCGCGCGAAGGAGGAGGCGCTGAAGGCGCAGGACGCGTTGTCCTTCCCGTTCCCGGTGGTGGTGAAGCCGTCGCGCGAGGGGTCGTCGGTCGGCGTGCACATCGCCAGGACGCTGGACCAGTACCGGGCGGCGGTGGAGGACGCGGCGAAGTACGCCGGCCTGATCATGGTCGAGCAGTACATCAAGGGCCGCGAGGTGCAGGGCGCGGTGCTGGACGACGAGCCCCTGGGCGCCATCGAGGTCGTCCCCGCCAAGGAGTTCTACGACTACGAGGCGAAGTACACGCCCGGCTCCGGGACAAAGTACCTCTTCCCCGCGCCGCTGCCGGAGGACCAGTACCGGCGGGTGAACGAGGTCTGCCTGGCCGCCCACCGCGCGCTCAGCTGCTCCGGCGCGACGCGGTCCGACGTCATCGTCACCGAGAAGGGCGAGGTGTTCATCCTGGAGGTGAACACCCTGCCCGGCATGACCGCCACCAGCCTGCTGCCGAAGATCGCGGCGGGCCGGGGCATCGACTTCGCGGCGCTCTGCGAGCGCCTCCTGCTGGGCGCGTCCCTCAAGGCCTGACGCCCGGCGGGGCTACAGGGTTGTCACGACCTGTAGCCAAAAATTTGACGGGGCTGCGGGGCGGATCACCATTCGCCCTTCGGAGCTGAGGGAGGGGATGTCCAGACCGACGCACAAGCGCCGCCGCGCCGACGAGCGGCGGACGGGAGAGATCCGCGACGCGCTCCTCAAGGCGTGCGCCGCCGCGGTCGCCCTGGGGACGTGCGCGTTCCTGGCGGTGGCCGGGTGGGGCTGGGCGCAGCGCTCGCCCCGCTTCGCCGTGCAGAAGGTCACCTTCCGCGGGCTGGAGCGCGCGTCCGAGCAGGAGCTGCTCAAGCTCTCCGGGCTGGCGCCGGGGCAGAACCTCCTCTCGCTGGACCTGGGCGCCGCCACCCGCGCCATGGCCGCGCACCCGTGGGTGAAGGAGGTGCAGGCGCGGCGGCGCTTGCCCGGCGGCGTGGAGGTGACGGTGCGCGAGCACGTCCCCGCCGCGGTGCTCTCCATGGGCGAGCTGTACGCGGTGGACGCGGAGGGCTTCCCGTTCAAGAAGCTGCAAGGCGGCGACGCGGTGGACCTGCCGCTGATCAGCGGCGTGGACCGCGACCAGTACCTGCAGGACCGCGCGCGGTGGGAGGCGCGGATCCGCCAGGCGCTGGAGCTGATGGCGCTGTACCAGGCGCGCTTCCCGGGGCCGGCCTACCGGCTGTCCGAAGTGCACCTCTCCCCGTTCGGCGCGTCCGTCATCGACGGCCCGGACGGAGAGGAGGTCCACCTGGGCGATCTGGATTTCGCGGAGAAGCTGGAGCGGCTCGCGGTGGTGAGGCGAGCCTTGGCGCAACGGTCGCTGGTGGCGGAGGTCATCCGCCTCGACGACCGCAAGCGGCCCGCCCGGGTCGCGGTGCGCGCCTCCACTCCCTCCGCCACGAGCTGGGGCACCGCCACCGAGAGGAGCGGCGCCCCCCGTCCGACCCCGGAGAAGGGGAAGGCGCGCTGAAGCGGTCCCGCACGAGAGTGGGGAGCGCACGGAGGCAGCATGGCGAAGCAGAAGTCAGGGGAGATCGTCGTCGGCCTGGACATCGGCACGACCAAGATCTGCGCCATCGTCGGTGAGATCGGCGACGGCGGGATCGACATCATCGGCATCGGCACCCACCCGTCCAAGGGGTTGCGCAAGGGCGTGGTGGTCAACATCGAGGCCACGGTGGCCTCCATCCGCCACGCGGTGGAGGAGGCGGAGCTGATGGCGGGGTGCGAGATCACCACCGTCTACACCGGCATCGCCGGCGGCCACATCAAGGGCTTCAACAGCCAGGGCATCGTGGCGGTGAAGGAGAAGGAGGTCCGCGACGCGGACATCTCCCGCGTCATCGACGCCGCCAAGGCGGTGGCCATCCCGCTGGACCGGGAGGTCATCCACGTCCTGCCGCAGGAGTTCATCATCGACGACCAGGGCGGCATCAAGGAGCCGCTGGGGATGTCCGGGGTGCGCCTGGAGGCCAAGGTCCACATCGTGACCGGCGCGGTCTCCTCGGCCCAGAACATCGTCAAGTGCGCCAACCGCACCGGGCTGAACGTGGCGGACATCGTGCTCCAGCCGCTCGCCTCGGCGGAGGCGGTGCTGGGCGAGGACGAGAAGGAGCTGGGCGTGTGCCTGGTGGACATCGGCGGCGGGACCACGGACATCGCCATCTTCTCCGGCGGCTCCATCGTCCACACCGCGGTGATCGCCCTGGGCGGCAACAACCTCACCAGCGACATCGCCATCGGGTTGCGCACGCCCGCGCACGAGGCGGAGCGGATCAAGCAGAAGTACGGGTGCTCGCTGGCGTCGATGGTGAGCAAGGACGAGACCATCGAGGTGCCGTCGGTGGGCGGCCGGCAGCCGCGCGTGCTGGGGCGGCAGATCCTGTGCGAGATCCTCGAGCCGCGGGTGGAGGAGATCTTCCAGCTGGTGCACCGGGAGATCCAGAAGTGCGGGTACGAGGACCTGCTCGCGTCGGGGGTGGTCATCACCGGCGGGTCGACGCTGCTGGCGGGGATGCCGGAGCTGGCGGAGGAGGTCATCGGCCTGCCGGTGCGGCGCGGGATGCCCCGCGGCATCGGCGGCCTGGTGGACGTGGTGAAGAGCCCCATGTACGCGACCGGCGTGGGCCTGGTGGTCTACGGGGCGAAGAACGCGGACCGGAAGATCTTCCGCATCCGCGACGAGAACGTGTACCGCAAGGTGAAGGGGCGGATGCGCGAGTGGCTGGAGGAGATCTTCTAGCCCGCTACATCCCTGTAGCCGAAAACTTGCGGGCCCGTCCGGCCGCTCGATGATGGGACCCCTTCACATGGAAAACTTCGATCAGAAGCTGGCGGCGAGGATCAAGGTCGTGGGCGCCGGCGGCGGCGGCTGCAACGCGGTCAACACGATGATCGCCGCCAACCTGGACCGGGTGGAGTTCATCGCCGCCAACACCGACGTCCAGGCGCTGGCCGCCAACCGCGCCGGGATCAAGATCCAGATCGGCCAGACCCTCACCAAGGGCCTGGGCGCGGGCGCGAACCCGGAGGTCGGCCGCGAGGCGGCGGTGGAGTCGCGCGAGCAGATCGCCGCCGCGCTCGACGGCGCCGACATGGTGTTCGTCACCGCCGGGATGGGCGGCGGCACCGGCACCGGCGCCGCGCCGATCATCGCCGACATCGCCAAGAGCCAGGGCGCGCTCACCGTGGCGGTGGTCACCAAGCCCTTCCTCTTCGAGGGCAACAAGCGCCGCAAGCAGGCGGAGCAGGGACTGGTGGAGCTGAAGGCGGCGGTGGACACCGTCATCACCATCCCCAACCAGCGCCTGCTGACGCTGTCCGACCAGCCGATGCCGCTGCTGGAGACCTTCAAGCGCGCGGACGAGGTGCTGCTCAACGCCGTGCAGGGGATCTCCGACCTCATCCAGTACCACGGGTACATCAACGTCGACTTCGCGGACGTGAAGACCATCATGTCCGACCGCGGGCAGGCGCTGATGGGAACCGGCCGCGCGTCGGGCGACAAGCGGGCGCTGATCGCCATGGAGCAGGCCATCGCCTCGCCGCTGCTGGAGGACATCTCCATCGACGGCGCCACCGGGCTGCTGATCAACATCACCGGCGGCCGCGACATGACCCTGCAGGAGGTCAACGAGGCGCTCACCCTGGTGCACGACGCCGCCGACCCCGAGGCGGAGATCATCTTCGGCTCGCTGATCGACGACGGCGCGCGCGACGAGGTGAAGATCACCATCATCGCCACCGGCTTCCAGCACAAGGAGGCCAAGCACCGCGGCCACGCCGTGGTCCCGGTCCAGGTGCCGCTGCTGGGGCGCACGCCCACCAACCCGTCCCACCCCGCGCTCCCCGCCGCGCCCGACGTGGCCACCCTGGTGCCCGCCAAGGCGCCGGTGGCGGGCGTCCGCGCCGCCCCGTCCTCCCCGGACCACAAGGCCACGTCGCCGCGCACCGCGGTCCTCAAGGAGCCGTCCCTGCCGCTTGACGAGGATCAGTTCGACATCCCGACGTTCCTGCGCCGCGCGGGCCAGACGGAGATGCCCTGAAGTCTGGGTGGCTGCCGCCCAGCCGCGAAGCTGAGCGGTGCGCCGGATAGGCGCGGGTGTCAGGTTCACGCTCCGTCCTGAACCTTCGTTGAGCAGCCTGCGGGATCGCCGCGGATGCCTTATCCTTCGGCCGGCCCCTCCCCGGGCCGCGCATGAAACGGATCCCCGAGACGCCTGCCCGAGGCCTGCCTCGTGCGCTGCCCACCCTCCTCTATGTCGAGGACGAGGACGAGAACTGGACAGTCGCGGAGCTGCGCCTGCGCGGCCGGTTCCACATGGTGCGCGCGGCCACCGACGCGGAGGCCTGCGAACAGGTCCGCAAGTACGGCCCCACCCTCCACGCCGTCCTGATGGACATCCAGCTCAAGGGCAGCCAGCTGGACGGCATCAAGCTCTGCCGCCTCTTCCGCGGCTCGCTGGAGGACCCCGATCTACCTCCATACGCCCGCGGATGTCCCACCATCACCGCACCCATCATCTTCGTCACCGCCTACGGGCGCCGGTACACCGAGGCCGAGCTGAAGGGCTTCGGCGGCCACATGCTCATCGTCAAGCCCGTGGATTTCACTCGCATTCCCCTGGGCACGCCGGGCCCCAACTGATCCCGACTCAGGTTTTTCCAGTAAAGCTGGATGCGCGGTGACATCAGCCTTGACCGGGGTTAGAGTGCCCGTCCCGAGGACCCAGATGAGCGCACATCCTGCGGGAGCGGACGGTCATCCCACGCCGTCGACCCTGGACATCCTGCTCGCGGCCAGGCCCGGAGGGGAGACGGACGCCGTGGCGGCCGCGCTCCGCCGGCGCGGCTACCGGCTCCACATGGCGCCGTCCGCGGAAGCGGCGGTGTCGCTCCTGGAGAACCAGCCCCCGCACCTGGTGATCGCCATCCTCCCGCTGGGGGAGGCCACCTGCGCGCACCTCGCCGAACGCGCGCTGGACCCGCACGCCCCGGTGCCGCTGGTGCTGGGCGGCGCGGACTCGCTGGTGCAGGGGCCGGTGGACGCCTTCGAGCTGGGCGCCGCCGAGTACTGCGCCGCGCCCGCCGAGGACCTCCCCCGCCTGCTCTTCTCCGTGGGCGTGCTCCTGGGGGCGCGCCGCGGCGACCTCCAGCTCAAGTACCTCCAGGGTCGCGAGCAGGACCTCGCCGAGGCGCAGGAGCTGGTGGCGGACTCGCCCAGCATGAAGCGGGTGATGACCGTCGCCCGGCTGATGTGCCAGCGCACCGCGCGCGGCGGCCCCGCCAGCATCCTCATCTCCGGCGAGCCCGGCACCGGCAAGCGCGCGCTGGCCCGGTGGATCCACCGCAACAGCGCGCGGAGGAACTTCACCTTCGTCGACGTCGCGGTGGAGCGCGTGGCGCGCGGGCGGATGGAGGCCGAGCTGTTCGGCCCCCGCGCCGGCAAGGCCGGCCTCTTCCAGACCGCGGACGGCGGCACGCTCTACCTGGACGAGGTGGGGCGGCTGACGCTCGAGGAGCAGACCCGCCTCCTCGCCGCGCTGGAGGAGCGCCAGGTCCACCCCGGCGGCGGACACCCGGTCCAGGTCGACGTGCAGTTCATCGCCGCCACGCAGCTGGACCTCAAGGCCATGGTCGCCGCCGGCACGTTCCGCGAGGACCTCCTCCGCCGCCTGAGCGCGCTCTCGCTGCAGCTGCCGCCGCTGCGCGACCGCGGCCGCGACACGCTGCTGCTGGCCGAGTCCTTCGCCCGCGCGCGCGCCGCCCGCGACGGCGAACGCCCCTGCTCCGTTGCCGCCGACGCCGCCGCATGGCTCACCACTCAACGCTGGCCTGGCAACCTGCGCGAGCTCCGCGCCTCCGTGGAGCGCGCCGCCACCCGCTGCGAGGGGGGGGTCATTCATGCCCCAGATCTCCACGCCCCCGGCCAGCCGCGGGTCAGCGTGGGCCGGGCCTCCGAAGGACTGGAGGTCGCGCTCCCCGCGGAAGGGCTGGATCTCGAGGTGCTGGAGCGGGAGGTGATCCGCCTCTCGCTGGAGCGCTGCGAGGGAAATGTCTCAAAGACCGCCCGATTTTTATCGATTTCAAGGCAAACGCTGATTTACCGCATGAAAAAACACGGACTCCGGCGTCCGGGCGCACCCGTGGCGAGGCCACCTTCCGGCCAAGCGACACACTGACGGAATGCGCCCTTCGCGGGGCAGCGGGCCTGCGCAATAATGCGTACAGCCCGTTGAGGGGACGATGCTTCCGCTGGATCTCTCCCAGCCATCCGTTGGATATCGCCTCCGCCAGGCACCCGGCCCGGCGATGGCCGTGGTCGACGGCGAGGAATTGCCGCTGGACCGGCTGTCCCCGGAGGACGCCTGCGCGCTGGCGGCGCGGCGCCGGCGCTTCTTCATCGGCGACGAGGTGAAGGTCCTCTTCCTGGGCCGCGGGCTGTCCACGCCGCTGGTGCACGCCTCGGTGGCCAAGGTGCACGACGCGGAGGGCGAGGGGCCGGCGCGGCTGGACTTTGGCTTCCGGGGGACGGACCTGGCCACCGCCCGGAAGATCGCCTCCTTCGTGGAGACGCTCCGGCGCGAGGGCGCGGTGCGCGCCGCCAGCACGCGCGCCTTCAGCCGCGAGCTGGTGTCGGACCGGGACCGCATCTGCCACGTGGCGGAGATCCTGGCCCGCAACCGGACGCGGGCGCTGGTCCGCCTGCCGGGCGACCGGAGCGCCACGCTGCTGCGGCTGATCGCCGTGGACCGGACGGTGGGCACGCTCACCTGGGACTCGGGGAACCTCACCATCGAGGAGTCGCTCCAGGCGGAGCTCATCGGCCACAGCTCCATCTTCATGCTGGACCGCCTCCCGGTGCTGGCCTCGGCGCCAGGAAGGGTGATCACCCCGCTGCCGCCGCGCCTGCTCCGCACCCGCCGCCGCGCGGTGGGCCGGGTGCGCGCCGCCCCCGGCGAGCTGACGGTGCGCTTCCGCCACCCGGTGTGGCGCGAGCTGGTGGCCGCCCGGATGGTGCGCGACTTCTCCTTCCGCGGCGTCTCCTTCTGGTGCGACGCGGTGGAGGACCTCGTCTACCCCGGCCTGCTGATGGACGAGGTGGAGGTGAGCGGCGAGGGCCTGTCCAAGCCGGTCAGCTTCCGCGCCGACGTGCGGATGGTGGCGGCCAGCTACCTCACCACCGAGCCCAACGGCTCCGGCCACGCGGTGGGGATGAGCCTGGCCCCGCGCAGCCGCGGCGACCGGCAGCGCTGGGCGCGGCTGGTGGGCGACCGCCTCTACCCCGCCACCCGCGCCACGGGCGACGGCGGCCAGGAGCTGTGGGAGGTGTACGAGCGCTCGGGCTACTTCGCCCTCTCCGGCAAGGAGCCCCAGGTCTTCGCCCAGCGGCGGCGCGAGTTCCAGAGCGCGGGGAAGAAGCTGGCCAAGGCGCCCGAGCTGGGGAGCCGGGTGCTGTGGTCCTCGCAGCGCGGCGTGGAGTGCACCGTCTCCGTCAACAAGGTCTACCGCTACAGCTGGCTGGGCCACCAGATGGCGCGGCGGCCCGCGGACAGCCTCCCCAGGCTGGACCCGGCGCCGCAGCCCGCGCCGCCCAGCTCGCCCCAGAGCGCCAAGGAGGCGCTGCGCGAGACGTTCCTCCGCGCGTTCGAGACCGCGCACGCGGACCCGGACATCCGCTGGTTCGTCGGCTTCATCGAGGGCCGGGTGCGCTGGATGCGGGCGGCGAACATCGAGTTCGCCCAGCAGCACCTCGCCGAGGACCAGGCGGTGGCGCTGCCCTTCCGCCTCCGCGAGGGCATCCCCAGCATCAACGCCCCGGTGGGCGGGCCCGGCGCCATCGTCTCCGGGCCCATGGACGGGGACCAGAACCTGATCCTGGGCGCGCTGACGCAGATCCGCAGCCGCGCCTACCGCGAGGCGTTCGACCTGGTGCCGGCCCGGCTGGACATGGGGGAGATCTCCCGCCGCTGGGAGAAGGCGGGGATGGTGCGCAGCCGCGCGCTCCGGGTGGCGCGCCACAACGGCAAGCCGGTGGCCGCGTCCATCCTCGAGCGCGGCGAGCCGGGCATCAACCTCTTCCACCTGCTCAACGCCGTCCGGCTGGTGGTGCTGCCCGCCGGCGAGGTGCTGGAGGTGGAGGAGCGGGAGGCCGCCCTGGCGGAGCTGCTGGTGGACGCCCAGCGGTGGTACGCGGAGGCCGGCGTGGACGGCTTCGTCTATCTCCAGGAGATGGAGGTCGGGACGCACGCCGACGTGGCGGGGCTGAAGGACCTGGGGATGGGGTACGTGTGGGCGCTGTCGGCGCGCCTGCTCCCGGAATGGATGGAGCACGTGTACGAGCTGACCTCGCCGCGCGCTCCCGAGCCCGACTAGGTCGGCGTTCCCATGAACCTGCCGGAAGCCCTCGCTTCTGGACGCCGCCCGGCGGAGGCGTTCGCGCCCATCCTCTTCTCCGCCGGCAAGGCGGCCGAGCGCGCCGCGGTGGAGCGGCTGCTCAAGGAGGGGCGGGTCACCGCCGCGTTCGACGAGCTCGAGTCGCAGCTGGAGGAGCTGCTCTCCGCCGAGGACCCGGGCGGCCGCCGCGGCGCCGCCGAGAAGGGGGACCGCCGGCGCGAGATCCTGGGCGGGGCCTCCGTCCAGGAGTGGGGCACCTGGGTCTTCTACCCGTGGTCGGGCCGGCTGGTGCACCTGCTGCCCCGAGAGCCGTTCACCCAGCTCCGGTCGGACCGCAACCGCTACAAGATCACCCCGGCGCAGCAGGCGCAGCTGGCCGCCTTCCGCGTGGGCGTGGTGGGCCTGTCGGTGGGCGCGGCCACCGCGGTGGCGCTGGCGATGGAGGGGCCCTACGGCGAGCTGCGGCTGGCGGACCCGGACACGCTGGGCCTGTCCAACCTCAACCGCCTCCGCGCCGGCGTGCACGACCTGGGCGTGAACAAGGCGGTGCTGGCGGCCCGCGCCATCGCCGAGATCGACCCGTACCAGAAGGTCACGGTGATGAAGGAGGGCCTCTCCGAATCGTCCATCGAGCGCTTCTTCCTCGAAGGGGGCCAGCTCAGCCTGGTCATCGAGGAGTGCGACGACCTGCGGATGAAGCTCCAGGTGCGGCACCGGGCGCGCGCGCTGGCCATCCCGGTGGTGATGGAGACGTCCGACCGGGGCCTTTTGGACGTGGAGCGCTTCGACCGCGACGACCGCCGGCCGCTGCTGCACGGCCTTCTGGAGGGCGTCACCCCGGAGTCGCTGGAGAAGCTGGGCCCGGCGGAGCGGGTGGCGGAGGTGGTGAAGCTCCTGGGGCCTTCGCAGCTGTCGGCGGAGGCGGCGGCGTCCATCCTGGAGATGAAGGTGTCCCTCTCCAGCTGGCCGCAGCTGGCCTCGTCGGTGGCGCTGGGCGCGGGCGTGGCCGCGGACACCACCCGCCGCATCCTCCTGGGCGAACAGGTGCCGTCCGGGCGCTTCCGGCTGGACCCGTCCGTGCTCCTGCGCCCGCAGCAGGCGGAGCGGGTGGGGACCCATCTGGCGCCCGAGCCGTCCTCCGCGTCGCGCCAGGCCCCGGAGATCGCGCGCCCGCCCGACCCCAGCGGCGTGTGGCCGGCCGCCTGGCGCGCGCTCATCGGCTGGGCCACCCTGGCGCCCTCCGAGGGCAACCGGCAGCCGTGGCGGTTCCACGCCATCGGCCAGAAGATGCGCGCCACGGTGGAGGGCGCCGCCGAGCCGTGGGTGCGGCGCGCGGACATGGTCTCGCTGGGCGCGGCGGTGGAGACCGCGGTGCTGGCCGCGCCCGCCCTCTACCTGGGCTGCGAGGTGGAGTCGGTGGACGAGCAGGGCGCCTTCCTCGTCCTCGGCGAGGGCGACCGGCCCAGGGGGAAGGAGGGCGACCTCATCGTCAAGAGGCGCACCGTGCGCGCGGCGGTGCCCGGCGACTCGCTCTCCGCCGCCGAGCAGTCCGCGCTCCAGGCCGTGTGCGGCAAGGGGCGGGCGCGGACGGTGCTGGTGGCCGGCCGCGCCGCGGTGGACAAGCTGGCGCTCCCGCTGGCGGCGGCCGAGCGGGCGGAGCTGCTCATCGGCCCCCTGCAACGGCGGGCGGCGGCGGACCTGCGCTGGAACGCGCAGGCGGCGGCGCGGATGGACGGGATGGAGGTGGCGGCGATGGGTCTTTCCACCCCGGAGCTGGTGCAGCTGTCGCTCTGGGCGCGGCCGGGGGCGCCGGCGCTGCTCTCGGAGATCAGCGGCGGGCGCGCGGTGGAGGAGATGGCGCGGCAGCGGCTGATGGCCTCCGGGGCGCTGGGCGCGGTGCTGGCGGAGCCCACCCCCGAGGGCGCGGTGGAGGCCGGCCGCGAGCTGACCCGCCTGTGGATCAAGGCCACCGAGCTGGGCCTGGGCCTGCACCCTCTGGGCGCCCTCCCCGGGCTTTTGTGCTGGCTGGAGTCCGAGCACGCCCCGGTGGCGAAGGCGGTGAACGACCTCACCACCCGCGCGCGCGAGGCGCGGGGCCTTCTGGGCGCGCTCGGGTCGGAGGCGGTGCAGGTGGTGTTCCGGGTCATCCACGCGCCCATCCCGCAGCTGCGCTCGCTCCGCTACCCGGTGGACCGGGTGCTCGCCATCGAGCCCGGCTGAGCAGGCGCCCGAGGCGATCCGGCTACGCGGCGGTGCCGGTCTGCTGGCGCGGAGGCGGCGCATGCGAACGCGCAGGCGCGGCAGGGGCGGCCTCCGCCATCCGGCGCCGGACCTCCTCCAGCAGATGGTCCGCCGTCCACGGCTTGGTCAGCCACGAGGCGCCGTAGGCGAGGAAGGCCTCCCGCTGGTCGAGCAGCTCGCTGGTGACGACCACCGGCAGCCCGCGCCCGCGCTCGGAGGCGCGGACCTTCTGCAGGAGCGTGAGCGGGCTCATCCTGGCCAGCACCGCCTCCATGATCATCAGGTCCGGCCGCTCCTTCTCCAGCGCCTCGGCGAAGCGGCGCGGGTCGGTGAGGCCCACCACCCGGTGCCCCAGCGGGCGCAGCGCCAGCCGGGTGGTCTCGATGGCCACCGGGTCGTCGTCCACCACCAGGATGGTCCTCCCCAGCGCGCCCAGCGCCGGCAGCGCCGGGTTGGACTTCCGCCCGCGCGGGCCCGCCCGGGGGAGGCGGAAGAGGAAGGTGCTGCCCCGGTTGGCGCCCTCGCTCTCCACCCAGATCTGCCCGTCGTGCATCTCCACCAGCTGCCGGGCGATGGACAGGCCCAGGCCGGTGCCGCCGAAGCGCCGGGTGTGGCTGCCGTCCACCTGGCGGAAGGTCTCGAAGATCAGCGCCTGGGCGTCGCTGGGCACGCCCTCGCCCTGGTCGCGCACCCAGAACACGTAGCTGCCGCCGTCCGCCTCGTAGCGCACGCCCACCGTCACCGCGCTCCCGTCCGGGGAGAACTTGAGCGCGTTGCCCACCAGGTTCACCAGCACCTGGTTCAGCTTCACCGGGTCCGCGCGCAGCCTCCACGCCGGGTCCACCGGCTCCAGCCGCAGGTCGATGGAGCGCTGCGCCGCCAGCGGCTTGAGGCCGTCCACCGCCTGCGTCACCGCGTGCTCCGGGAGCACCTCGTCCAGGGTCAGCGACATCTTCCCGGCGTCCAGGCGGGAGAAGTCCAGCACGTTGTCCACCAGCTGCAGCAGGTTCCGCCCGGAGCGGGTGAGCAGGTCCAGCAGGCTGATGATCTCGTCCGCGTCGCGCTTGAGCGCCCACTTCTCCGCCGCCGCCAGCGTCCCCTTCTCGTGGCACTCCGGGCACTCGGTGGCGGCGTCCACCTTCTCCCCCGGCGCCAGCTCGAAGCTGGAGTGGCAGCCGGCGCAGGCGGCCTGCTGCTGCTTGCCGAACGCCTCCAGCAGCCCCTCCGGGATGTTGACGATGGCGTTGAGCGGCGTGCGCAGCTCGTGGGAGACGTTGGCCACGAACTCGCCCTTGAGCCGGACGGACTCGTTGGCCTTGGCCAGCGCCACCGCCAGCTCGGAGTTGGTCTGGCTCAACGAAGCGGTGAGGTCCTTGTTCTCGTAGCTGATGCGGAGGAAGTCGCCCACGATCAGCACCGAGGCGAGGATGCCCACGTTGGCGGTCCCCAGCGTGGACAGCTTGGGCGGGTGGAGCGGCCCCAGCTGGCCCAGCGGGCCCAGGATGTCCACCAGGGTGGTGACCAGGAACGGCACCATCGCGAACAGCACGATGGGCCCCAGCTCCCTCCACTGCCGGATGGAGCCGCGCACCGAGCTCACCGTGGACCACACCAGCGGGATGAGCAGCGACCCCGCCACCGGCGGCCACGCCTGGTACATCCCGGCGTAGCTCTTGGTCACCCACAGCCCGGTGAGGAGCGCGAACTGCGCGGCGTAGACGGCGCGGAACACCAGCCGCGCCCGCCCCTTGCGATGCAGGACGTACAGCTGCGTCCACTCGAAGAGGCAGCCGGTGAAGTAGATGATCGACAGCCAGTACAGCAGCGTGTTGAACGGGGTCAGCTCCTTCATCCCCCCCACGCCCACGTTGAGGCCCGTGTAGAAGGCGGACGCGGCCAAAAGGTGCAGCGTGATGCCGTAACGGGCCTTCTCGTCCTTGTCCTCCTCCTGGCGCCAGAAGATGGCCACCAGCGCCATGAAGAAGACCAGCAGGAGCAGCTGCCCGTGGAGGATCAGCTTCTTCAGGTCGCTGTTGCGCAGGAAGTAGTCGCGCACCGGCTCCCGCGCCCCGAGGATGATCCGGTTGTCCCAGACCACCAGCGAGGTCATCCGCAGCGCGAGCACGTTGTCCCCCGCGCGCGCCACCCCCGCCGGGACCTCCCAGCCCTCGAAGCCGAAGATCTCCGGCTTCACCCCGCGGGTGTAGAGGTCCTGCGCGCCGACGCGCTGGCCGTTGATGTAGACCTCGGTGCCCGGCCAGAAGCTGCCCGCCATGAAGAACAGCGGCTGGTTCACCAGCTCCGGCGGGAGGGTGAAGTGCCGGCGCGCCCACACGGCGCTCTGCGCGCCGGGGACGAACATGGGGAGGTTGATCTTGTCCCAGCCCTGCGGCTGGAAGGACTCCTGGGCGTAGGCGGGGTCGTCGTTGGCGCTCTTGAGGTACTCGCCGGTGAGGTCGACGGAGGCGGCCCGGACGCCGTCCGGCAGGCGGTGGACGGCGAAGACGGCGCCGAACACGAGGATCGGCAGCGCGGCAACGGCCCAGGTCAAGGCGCGGCGGACGCGGGGAGACGCGGTGCTGGACGGGGAGGACATGCTTGGTGGGACGATACCGCCCTTGCGCCCGCGACGTGACAGGTGGGTCCCGGACACCTAGACTCCGCGGCTCACCCCGGGGGGACTGCTGGGGGGAGCATGAAGAAGATCGGGTCCGCCAAGCTGGCCCCAGAGGCCCGCGACGCGGCCAAGCCGATGCTCCTCTACGTCGAGGACGAAGAGGAGAACTGGCACATCACCGAGATGCGGCTGCGCGACCGGTACCACCTGGTCCGCGCCGCCGACGACCAGGAAGCGTGCCGGCTGGCGCGCGAGGCGGGGCCCAAGCTCTACGCGGTGCTGATGGACATCCAGCTCAAGGGCTCCAAGCTGGACGGCATCCAGCTGTGCCGCCTCTTCAAGGGCAAGCTGCCGCCCGAGCAGCGGCGCGATCTGCCGCCCTACGCTCAGGACATCCCGGAGCTCGCCGCGCCGCTGTTCTTCGTCACCGCCTACGGCGCCCGCTACCAGGAGGACGAGCTGAAGGCCGCCGGCGCCACCTGGCTGATCACCAAGCCGGTGGACTTCGTCCGCCTCACGCTCGCGCTGGCCAACGTCAGCGCCAAGGCCGCCTTCAACCAGCTCGACGGGTAACGGCCGCCCCGTGGGTCCGTTGCGACCTGGGTCCGGACTCCACGCCCCTTCCGGGTACACGTACGTTCAACAATTTTGAAATAGCGCAATTTACCATTGACGACCGGGTCATGTTTTGTGGAAACTTGAAGGCGCATGGGAATTCGCAGCGGGCCACAGCTGGCAGTCGTCCGGTCGCCAACGGCCGATCCTCTCAAAATCGGTGCACTTCACCCTGGGTATGAGCTGCGCGCGGAGCAGTCCTCCGCGTTCGCCGTGATCGGCGGCGGCCTCTATCCCCTGGTTCGCCTCTCCCCGGAGGGTGCCTGGCTCTGGACGGGCGACGAGCTGGAGTCGCTGCGCGAGGGCGAGGCGGTGACGGTGGCGTTGGAAGTGGACGGGGTCGAAACGCACTCCATCCGCGCCGTGGTCGTCCGGCGCCCGTCGATGAGCCGGCAGGAGCCGCTGCAGCTGCGCTTCATGCAGCTCTCCACGCGCACCGCCCGGCAGATCGCGGCCTTCCTGGAGGACCTGCGCGAGCAGGGCGTCGCGGACCCGCCGCGCGTCCAGGGCGCGGTGCGCGAGCGCGTGGAGGACCCGGCGCGCATCGCCACCCTGTGCGAGCTGCTGGCGCGCAACCGGTCCCGCGGGCTGCTCCGCGGCGACGGGGCCAAGCCGATCCGGATCACCGCCACCGCGATCGACCTCCAGGCGAAAACGATTACCTGGGAGGCGCGGCACCGCCTCCCCCAGCCGCCCTTCCGCATCGAGTGGGTGGGCTACAGCAACCAGTACGCGTTCACCGTGGAGGAGCTGGAGTGGCGCGACGGCGCGCTCACCACGCCCATCCCCGAGCGGCTGGTGCGCTGCCGCCGGCGCGAGGTGGCGCGGGCGAACGTGCCCGACACCCTCCAGGTCCGGTTCCGCCACCCGCTCTGGCCGGACGTGACGGTGGAGCGGAGCGTGCGCGACGTCTCCTTCCGGGGGCTGGGGTTCTGGTCGGACCCGGTGGAGGACCTGGTCTACCCGGGCCTGCGCGTGGACGGCGTGGAGGTGCTGGCGCCGGACCGCGACCCCATCCGCCTCTGCGCCGAGGTGCGGCTGGTGGCGGTGGAGGCGGCGCCGGACGGGCGAGGTCGCGCGGTGGGCATGCGGGTGACGCCGGCCGGCGAGGAGGACGCCGCCGCCTGGTCGAACCTGGTGGGGGAGATGCTGCACCCCACCACGCGCTCCGGGATGGATCGCGCGGAGGCGGTCTGGGACGCGCTGCAGGGGAGCGGCTGCTTCCGCCTCTCCGGCAAGGCGCCGTCGCGCGACGCGTACCTGGCCACGGCCGAACGGCTGCGGGACTGGCCGGAGATCGCCTCGCAGGCGGTGGTGGTGGACTCGGTGGGGCAGGTGGAGAGCACGCTCTCCATGCTCAAGGCCTACGAGCACACCTGGTTCGCCCACCACGGCGCGCGCCGCCCGGGCGAGCGGGCGGGCGGCTCCTCGCGCCGCGCGCTCCGCGAGGTCTGGCTGCGCTCGATGGAGGAGGCGTCCGCGGACCCGCAGACCAGGACGCTGGCGTGCTTCGTCAAGGACGGCGTCCGCTGGCTGCAGGGCGCGCTGGTGGACTTCGCCCGGTCGCGCGAGCACACCCGCCTGGCGGCCGCGGTGCCCTTCACCCTCTTCGAGGGCCGGCCCGAGGCGGCGGAGGCGCCGCTGCCCGAGGGCATCGAGGTCGCCACCCCCAACCCGGGCGAGTGGCGGACCGCGCTGGAGTGCTTCGGCCGCGCCTTGCCCAAGCTGTACGTGGAGGCGTTCGACCTGCTGCCGGCCCGCTTCGACCTGGGCCGGACGCGGGCCACCTGGCAGGAGGCCCGGCTGCGGCGGGCGCGCGTGATGCGGGTGGCCAAGCGCGGCGGGCGGGTGCTGGCGGCGGCGGTGCTGGACGACGTCGAGCCGGGAGTGAACCTCTCCAATCTCCTCTCCGGCGTGCGGCTGATCGCCATCCGGCCGGAGGTGGAGCCCGCCGCCCTCGAGGCCGCCCTGGTGGCGCTGCTGCGCGACGCGGCCCGCTGGTACCAGGAGCGGGGGTCGGAGCAGTTCGTGTACTACGGCCTGGGCGAGGACCTGCGCCACGCGGAAGAGGCCGGCTACTCGCCGGTCGGGCCGGGCTGGGTCTGGCTGCAGTCCACCGCGCTGATGGCGGAGTGGACGGAGCACGTCTACGAGCTGACGTCGCCGCGCGCGCCCTCGCCCGAGTAGGCGGCGGCCGCCGAGCGCCCCGGCAAGGCGCCAGCCTGGTCACCCAGGCCGGCATTTTGCCGATCCCGGACGGGTCGAATACCGTCCCGCCGGGAGAGCCAGTGAGCCAGACAGCGACCTCCAGCAAGCGGTTGTCGGTCGCCGGCACCATCGGCGCCGCCTTCGCGGTGGCGGTGGCGCCGTACGCGGCGCTGGCGGAGGCCCTCTCCGGGGCCGGGGACATGGCGCCCGGCACGCGCGCCGCGCTGGCCGTGGGGGCGCTCCTGCTGGGCGGCGTGATCCTGGCGCAGCTGTGGGCCGGCCCGCTGGTGGCAGGGGCCCTGGCCACCTACGGGGACGACACGCCCGCCTCCCGCATGCTCCGCGCGCTCGAGCTGCCGGGGAGGGTGGAGGCGGCGGTGCTCGCCTGCCACGCCTTCGCCGCCGCGGCCACCTTCGGCGGGCTCCTGGCGCTGGGGGAGCTGGGCCCGGGCGCGGCGCTGTTCGGCGCGCTGTGCGGCGTCCTGCTCTCCTCGGTGGCGCTGTTCCCGCCGCGGCTGGGGCTGGAGGCGCGCGTGGGGTCGGCGATGGCGGACGAGGCGCTCCGGTCGCCCGGCGCGCGGCCGCCGCCGGCCGGCCTGTACCTGCCGCGGCTGCGCTGGTACCTGGGCTACCGGGTGGCGCTGGCGTCGCTGGCGGCGGCGGCGTGCGGGAGCGTGCCGCTGTGGGCGCCGTACCACCCCATCGGTTCGAAGGTGGCGGCGGCGGTGGCGCTGGCCGCCGTGCTGGGGTCGGCGGTGGCCGGCTTCCAGCGGCTGGGGGCGCGGCAGGCGCAGGCGGCGGAGAAGGTCCGGTCGGCGGTGGAGTCGCTGGTGTCCGGCCCGGCGAAGCCGCCCTCCTGGCTCTCCGCGGACGAGCTGGGCGACCTGGCGGCGTCCACCGCGGTGGCGCTGCAGAGGACGGCGGAGCTGTCGTGGGCGGTGCAGCACGCGCGCGACCTGGTGCGGGACACCCGGGACCTGCGCTCCTCGGCGGAGGCGCTGGAGGGCGCGGCGCGGCAGCTGGGCGCGTCCAGCGTGCAGCAGACGGAGGTGCTGTCCGCGCAGGCGGCCGCGCTCCAGGAGACGCAGATCACCGCCCAGGAGATCCGCCAGACCTCGCAGCTGGCGGCGCAGAAGGCGGAGAGCGTGCTCAAGCAGGCCGAGCGCGCCGACCAGCTCAGCCGCGCGGGCGAGACGGTGACCGAGCAGAGCCTCTCCGGGCTGACCGACATCCGCGACCAGGTGAAGGACATGGCGTCGCGGATCCGCGAGCTGGACGAGCGCGCCCGGCAGATCGCCAACATCACCGTCACGGTGAAGGACATCGCCGACCAGTCGAACATGCTGGCGCTCAACGCGGCGATCGAGGCGGTCCGCTCCGGCGAGCACGGCAAGGGCTTCGGGGTGGTGGCGCGGGAGATCCGCACCCTGGCGGACCAGTCCATCAAGGCCACCAACCACGTGCGCGACATCCTCCAGACCATCGGCGAGGCGATCCGCGCCGCGGTCTCCATGAGCGAGCGCGGGGCGGAGAAGGTGGACCGTAGCCTGGAGCAGGTGCGCGCCTCCGGCGACACCATCCGCCAGCTCTCCAGCATCGTCCGCGACAACGCCGCGGCGGTGCGGCAGATCGCCGCCGCGGTGAACCAGCAGAACGCCGGCATCGGGCAGATCTTCACCGCGGTGGGCGACCTCACCAAGATGATGGACCGGAGCATGGAGCAGCTCCGCGCCACCGAGACCGCCACCGAATCCCTCCGCTCCGAGTCCACCCGGGTCTCCGACTTCGTGAAGGTCCTGCGCGAGCGGAGCCACGGGCCGAACGGATCCACGCCGACCTCCCAGGAGCCGGCGCCCGCGCTCCCGCTCGCGCCCCCGGTAGAGAAGCAGTCGGAGCCGGATGGCGTGACCGGCCTCTCCTGAGGCAGAATTCGCGCGCGTGTCGAAAGTCAGCAAGACGGTCCTACTCGTCGACGACAGCGCGGCGATCCGCGACGTCGTGAAGATCTACCTGATG
>DASRBA010000190.1:0-4583 GCA_035637895.1 Myxococcaceae bacterium | reverse complement strand
ACCAGGATCCCGTCGTCGTTGTCGTGGATCCAGCAGTTGCGGATGGTGAGGTTGCCGCCCTGGCTCCGGATGCCCGCGCCGTTCTTGTCCACCGGCAGCCGCGCGCCGGTGAGCTCGAACCCGTCCACGGTGAGGTCCGCGCCGTACTGCACGAAGATGCCCTTCTGGTTGGCGATGACGGCGGGCGCCACCACCTTCGGGTGGCCGTTCACCCCGCGCAGGGTGATCCCGTTGGCGGAGATGACGCACTCCTCGTCGAGGTAGGTCCCCGCGTCCACCTCGATGATGTCTCCGTCCTGCGCGGCGGCGACGGCCGCGCACGGCGTGGCGTACGGCTGCCCCGGCCCCACGCCCCGGATCGTCCCGGCGTGCGAGGCCGCCGCCCCCAGCAGGAACGCGCAGGTGATCGTCCGCTTCATACTGGCCTCCAGTTTGACCCGGCCCGTTTGACCAGACCTGAACTTACGCTTGGTCTCTCCCTCGGCGCACGCATACCCCGTTCGGGGCATGCCTCCTGGGGGCATGCCCCATTCAGGGAATGTCCAGACGCGGGTGGATGGGTCGAGATCGAGCGCGCGGTGAAAGCCGCTTGCCGGACTCAGGCGAGTCCAGGAGGAATGCCATGCTTCGCTCGGTGCGCTGGTCTCGGACGTTCGCTCTCGCTGCTGGTTTGATCCTGGCCGGGTGTGGAGGTCCCGGCAGGTTCGACGGGACCGTGGGTGGAATGTCGTTGGCCGTGAAGGACAGCATCTTCCTCGCGACGCGGAATTCGGGCCAGGTGGCCATGCTGACGCTCCTGATGACCGACCAGGCCGGGCTCTGCGAGGCGCTGAAGGGAGGGAAGGTCATCCACGGCGGCACCTACTTCGTCGCGGCGATGGGCGAGAGCTCCGGGTCGCAGATCACCGCGCCCACGGCGGGCGAATACACCGTCACCACCGGCTCGTCCCCGGCTTCCAGGTTCGCCTTCGGCGCCCTGACAAAGACGGACGCCACCTGCCAGTCGATCAACTCGGTGCAGGCGGCGGGCGGGAACGTCACGATGGGCGGGTACAAGGCGGAGGCAGGCGGAACGATGACCGGGAAGTTCGACCTCACCTTCGGCCAAGCCGCGGAACGCGCGACCGGGGACTTCGACGCCGATTTCTGCGACGTCTCCCTCAACGGCAGCGGAGGGTGCCAGTAGCGCGCCCTCCCCTCGGTCCTCGAGTCGCTCCTGGGTCTCCGAGCCACCTGGCCGCATACCCGCTCGCGCGCGTCGCGCTTTCCAGGCATGGTTCGGCCTGGCCGCAGGCCGGAGGCGGACGAGTCCAGGAGGCGTGGACATGGGTCGCTCGGTGCGCTGGTCTTCGTGGTGGTTGATCGCGGTGGCCCTGGCCGGCTGTGGCCCGGCCCGAAACCCCGGCTCGTTCCAGGGGACGGTGAACGGACTGACGCTGGACGTGAAGGACAGCCTCTTCTTCGTGCACCCCGACCGCAGCGGCGAGCCCCTCCTGTGGCTGCTGATGGTCGACAGGCCCGGCCTTTGCGAGGCGATGAAGACCGGGCACCTCCTCCCCAAGATGAACTATTTCCAGGCCGCCATGGGCGAGACCTCCTCGGACCCGAGCGCCCTCCCCACCCCCGGCGACTTCACCGCCGTCTACGGCTCCTCCAGCCCGTCCAGGTACGCCGCACCCAGCATGAACAGCACCGACGAAATCTGCAGCCGGGGGCTCCCGACGTTCGCGGCCGGCGGGACGGTCACGGTCGGCGACTACAAGGCTCAGGCGGGCGGCTCCATGACCGGCACCTTCGACCTCACCTTCGCCGCCGGGGAGCAGGCCACCGGCGACTTCGACGCCGGCTTCTGCGACATCTCCCCCGTGGTCGGAGGCTGCCAGTGACCCGGGCCCCCGCGTTCTAGAGCGGGATGGGCGCGCTGGGGGGCGCGACCTTCTTCGGCCCCTCGCCGGCCGGCAACACCAACCGGACGTGGAACTGGTACTGCACCGCCACCGGCTCTCCCAGCAGCTTGGCGGGGATGTACCTCCGGCTCGTCAGCGCCTTCACCACCGCCCCCTCCATGTGCGGCAGCGACTTCACCACCGAGCAGTCCCGCACCTTGCCCTCGCGCGTGAGCACGCAGCTCACCTCCATCATCCCCTCCACCCCCTCGGCCAGCGCCTCCTTGGTGTACTCGGGGTCGCTCCCCTCCAGCAGCACCGGCGCGCTGAGGTTCGACCCCGCCGTGCACGGCGACTCGTCGCTGCACTCCAACCCGTAATCCGACGACTGCCCGCAGTCGGACCCGGTGCACGGGCCGCGCTCGCCGCTGGACTGCTCCCCGTCGCCGCGGCCCTCCGCGTCCTCCTCGCGCAGCAGCCCGTCACCCGAGGTGGCGGTGGTCCTGGGCGGCGGCTCCTCCTGGTGCGCCAGGATGGTGAGCCGGACGTCCGTGCCCACCACCACCGGCGCCTTGGGCCGGTTGATCGGCTGGCGCTCCCCGCGCGCCTTCCCCGCGCCCGACCGCGGCGGCGTGGGCTGCCCGCCGGTGGGTACCACGAAGGGCCAGCGCAGGTCGTCGTCGTCCGGAGGCGGCCGGAAATCGATCTTCACGGAGAGCGCGCCCACCGCCATCACCGCGAAGACGGGCAGCCCCAGCAGCGCACCCATCCCGAAGCGCCGCTTCGGCACCCCTCGCCCCAGGACGTGGTCGAACATCGGAAAGCTCCTCGCCGCCCGGCGCGGCTGCTAGAACGCCGCGCCCATGGCCAAGAATATTCGAAGCGCCTACGCCCGGGCGCGCGCCGTCGACCCGCGCCCCATCACCGGCAAGGAGTCCGCCGAAGACCTCCTCCAGCACGCCTTCGGCGCCTACGTCGGGCGGCAGGAGCGGACGGCCTACGAGCTGATGTGCCGCTCGGTGGACGAGGGAGCGTCCATCTTCCTCACCCTCTCCGGCGCGATGACGCCCGCGGGCCTGCACCAGAGCTGCCTCATCCCGCTGGTGGAGCGCGGCGTCATCGCCTGCCTCACCACCACCGGCGCCAACCTGTACCACGACGCCCACCGCGTCATCGGCCACGCCATCCGCGAGGTGAACCCCAACGCCGGCGACCTCCAGCTCCGCCTGGCGCGCATCATCCGCATCTACGACCTGGGCTTCTGGGAGGAGGCGCTGCTGGACACCGACCGCCTCTTCTCCGCCATCATCCGCGGCCACGACTTCCAGCGCCGGATGACCACCCCGGAGTTCCACTACCTCCTCGGCAAGGCCATCTACCGCATCGAGAAGGGCTTGGGCGTGAAGCAGCCCTCGCTGCTCTCCACCTGCTACCGCCACGGCGTCCCCATCTTCGTGGGCGCGGTGCAGGACGGGTCCATCTTCCTCAACGTGGTGAAGCTGCGCCGGCTCCTGGGCGACGCCTTCAAGTTCGAGCTGGACATCAACGAGGATGTGTACGCCATGGCCGCGGTGCAGCACTACGCGCGCCACCACTACCGGAAGCGGCTGGCGATCTGGATCCTGGGGGGTGGGGTGCCCAAGAACTACACCCTCCAGGGCGAGCCGCTCCTCGACCAGATCCTCTCCGTCCCCACCACCGGCTTCGACATCGACGTCCAGTTCTGCGTGGACCCGGTGGACAACGGCGCGCTCTCCAGCTGCCCGGCGGGCGAGGGCCACACCTGGGGGAAGGTGTCGATGCAGGCGGTGGAGTCCGGCTCCGTCTACGTCCACTGCGACGTCACCGCCGTCTTCCCCTGGCTGACGCACGCGCTGTTGGCGCGGTACAAGAAGCAGGAGCCGAAGCGGCTGATGGACCAGCTGGCGGAGGCGGTGAAGTACCTGGACCGCGACGTGGACAAGCGCCGCAAGGACCTGATGAAGACCATCGAGTGGGAGGGCCCATGACCGCGGTGACCACGGGCGTGCAGATGCAGGTGGTGAGCGAGCCGAAGCTCAAGTGCCGGCTCACCCACGGCCCCTCGGGGACGGTCATCCACTCCGAGGCGCCGAAGGACAACGGCGGCACCGGCGGCTCCTTCTCGCCCACGGACCTGGTGGGCGCGGCGCTCGCCTCCTGCGCGGTGACCACCATGGCGATCGCCGCCGGCCGGGAGAACGTCCCCTGGGGCGAGACGAGCGCCCAGGTGGAGAAGCGGATGACCCCGCCGCCCCGCCGCATCGGCGAGCTGGTGCTGGAGATCACCATGCCCCGCGAGCTGCCGAAGGACCAGCGCGCCCGCTTCGAGCAGATCGCCCGCGAGTGCCCGGTGTCGCGCAGCCTCCACCCGGACCTGAAGGTGCCGATGACCTTCCGCTACCCGGAGGGGTGAGACCCGCTCACTTCACTCGAAGATGGAGATCTCCCGCGCGGCCATGAAGGAGCCGTACGGGTTGCTGGAGATCCGCATCTGCCGCACCGGCTGTCCCCCCGAGTCCAGCGGCCACGCCACGTGCGCCCCGCTGCCCATGAACGCGTCGGAGCCCGGGGCCTCGGCGGCCGGGTAGGCGTAGACGACCTCGTCCGCCGTCAGCCGGAACCAGGTGGTGCCGTCCGCGGATCCCTCCACGGTGAAGATCAGGCCGGGGGTGGAGT
>DASRBA010000189.1:0-6976 GCA_035637895.1 Myxococcaceae bacterium | reverse complement strand
CTCCTGCTGCGACTGGTTCGCCGCCCAGCTCCGCGGCGATCTGTTCCGCGATGCGGAGCCCGTCGATCCCGGAGGAGACGATCCCGCCCGCATAACCGCAACCCTCTCCCGAAGGGTACAGCCCTGGGAGTGACACCGACTGCAGGTCGTCCCCGCGCGTCACCCGGACCGGGGATGACGTCCGGCTCTCCACGCCGATCAGGATCCCCGCCTCGGACGTGAAGCCGCGCATCTTCTGTTCGAACTTCCGCAGCGCCGCCTTGAGCGACCGGGTCAGCCGCGCCGGGAAGAGCTTGTTCAGGTCCGCGTGCGACAACCCCGGCCGGTAGCTCGTCTCCCCCGGCTTCTTCTTCAGTTTCCCGGCCAGGTAGTCCGGGATGGACTGGGAGGGCGCGATGAACCGCCCGCCCCCCAGCTCGTACGCCCGGCGCTCCCAGAACCGCTGGAACTCCAGGCCGGCGAGCGGGCCGTGGAAGCCCTCCCGCGCGAAGTCCTCCACCGACACCGAGACCACGATGCCCGCGTTGGCGAACTTCGCGTTGCGCCGGGAGTTGCTCATCCCGTTGGTGCACTGGAAGCCTTCCTCGGTGGGTGTAGGCACGACGATGCCGCCGGGGCACATGCAGAAGCTGTAGATGCCGCGCACCTGGCCGTCCACGTCGAGGTTCTCCGCCAGCTTGTAGTCAGCGGGAGGCAGCTTCGGGTTCCGCGCGGCGCGCCCGTACTGGATGCCGTCGATGAGGGCCTGGGGGTGCTCGGCGCGGAAGCCGATGGCGAAGGGCTTGGCCTCCACGCTGATGACGCCCTCCTTCGCGAAGCGCTCGTACAGCTCGCGCGCGGAGTTGCCCGGCGCCAGCACCACCCGGTCCGACGCCAGCGCCCGCCCGTCCGACAGGCGCACCCCGGCCACCTTGCCGTCCTTCGCCAGCACCTCCTCCACGCGCGTCTGGAACAGCACCTCGCAGCCGCCGGCCTGGAGCTCCGCGCGCAGGTTGGCCACCGCGCCCGGCAACAGGTCGGAGCCGATGTGCGGCTTGCCCTCGACCAGGATGCGCCCCGGCGCGCCGAAGCGGGCGAAGGTCTCGATCACCTTGCGCACCAGCGGGTGGTTGATGCGCGTGGAGAGCTTGCCGTCCGTGTACGCGCCGGCCCCGCCCTCCCCGAAGTTCATGTTGCTCTCCGGGTCCAGCGAGCCGTCGCGCATCAGCTTCGCCACGTCCTTGCGGCGCTCCACCACCTCGCGCCCGCGCTCGACGAGGACGCTGCGGACGCCGCGCTCCAGCAGCCCCAGCGCGCAGAACAGGCCCGCGGGCCCGGTGCCGATGATGATGGGCCGCTGGTCCGGCGGCTTCACCGGACGGGCCGGCGGCGGCGGCGGCGGCGCGAGGCTCACGTCGGGCGGCAACGCCTGGGGGGCCCGGCCCGGCGCCAGCTCCACCTCCAGCGTGTAGATGAAGCGCGGGCTGCCCTTCTTCCGGGCGTCCAGCACGCTCCGCACCACGCGCACCGACTGGAGGTCGGACGCGGTCACACCCAGCTTCTGCGCGGCGCGCTCGCCCAGGAGGGCCTCCGGTTCGTCCAGCCAGAGGCCGATGTTGTTCAGGCGGTACGCCATCGATTCAAATCCCGCACAGTGCGTCTAGTCTGAAACACCTGAGTCGGTCCAATGGGTTAGCTCCGCTACAGGTGCGTATCCGGGGATGCACCCGGAAGTTGGCTCTCCCTCGGGGGCTGCGTAGCGGCCTTCGCACTGGAAGTGTGCAGCCTATGGATAACCGTCCGCCGCGGAAGCGAATTTGTTCGCTGGCACACGGGTTGTAGGGATTCGCGCCAGGTTCCAACGGAGAGAGGTCACGAGGTGAGCGGTCGTTTGGAGGATTCCGTGAGCACCGACGCGAAGGGCGCGAAGATCCTGGCCCGCACCTTCTTCCAGCAGCTCCGTTCGGCCGGCTACACGCCGAACCAGATCATCGGCGTGGCGAGCGAGCTGATCGACCTGGTCACGGTCGAGGTGAAGGAGAACGCCGCCGCCCAGGTCCGCCCTCCGGAGCTCAACCCGGAGCTGACCCCGATGCCGAAGGCGCAGGTCCACCCCCAGTAGGCGGGGCCGGCGGGAGCTTCCGCCGCTCGAGCGCGCTCGCGGCGGCCACCACCACCAGCAGGTAGGTCAGGGCGCTGAACACCGGGCTCTCGGTGCGCGCCGTCGTGGCCGCGCACAGCCCGGTCGCTCCCCCGAAGAGCAGCAGGTCCAGCGCGAGCGGCTTGCGCCGCGCCAGCAGCAGCCCGCCGTGGCAGACGGTGAGCGGCACGCCCAGCGCGACCTGGCGGGCGATCTGCGGGCCGCGGTTGGAGATGGTGGCCCAGTTGTTCACCAGCACCGCGGCGAAGATGACCACCGTGCCGCCGGCGAGGACGAGCACCGCGGCGGCCGCCGCGTCCTTGGCCAGGCGGGCCTTGTCGTCGTACTGCTGGATGATCAGGTCGACGAGCTGCTCGAGCGCGCTGTTGAGGATCTCCGCGAAGAAGATCAGCAGCACGCAGAAGATGAGCGTCACCTTCTCCGCCAGCCCCAGCGGGATGCCGGCCCCCACCAGCCCCACCAGCACCCCGGCGATGAGGTGGATCCGCATGTTCCGCTGGTGCACGACCGTGTGGATGAGGCCGTTCCAGGCGTGGACGAAGGTCGCCCAGGGGCCCAGGCCCCGCCGCCTGGGGTAGGGCGGGAGCGCCGGGCGGCGGCCGGTGTCGACCGGGGGCGTCGCTCCCAGGGAAGGGCGCCGGGAGGCTTTGGAGGACTTGGCCACCAGAAGTACGGCTACCACCGCTGCTCAGGGATCGCCAACGGTTGGGCGCCCGTGTCGTTGACTCCCGCCCGGGGCCGGGCCTATGTGGCGGCACACTTTCCAAAGGAGCTTCGACAATGGCCGTCAAGATCGCCATCAACGGCTTCGGCCGCATCGGCCGCTGCGTCCTCCGCGCCGCCCTCTCGCGCAAGGAGGACATCGAGATCGTCGCCATCAACGACCTCGACAAGCCGTCGGCGCTGGCGCACCTGTTCAAGTACGACTCGGTGCACCGGACGTGGCCGGGGAGCGTGAAGGCCACCGAGAAGGGCCTGTCCATCGACGGCAAGGAGATCTCGCTCACCGCGGAGAAGGACCCGGCCGCGCTGCCGTGGAAGGCGCACGGGGTGGACGTGGTGCTGGAGTGCACCGGCCGCTTCACCGAGCGCGACGGCGCCGCCAAGCACCTCTCCGCGGGCGCCAGGAAGGTGATCATCTCCGCGCCGGCGAAGAACCCGGACCTCACCATCGCGTACGGGATCAACCACGAGAAGTACGACGCGTCGAAGCACCACATCATCTCCAACGCGTCGTGCACCACCAACTGCCTGGCGCCCACCGCCAAGGTGCTGCTGGACGCGTTCGGCATCGAGAAGGGCCTGATGACGACGGTGCACAGCTACACCAACGACCAGCGCATCCTGGACCTCATCCACGAGGACCTGCGAAGGGCGCGCGCGGCGGCGCTGTCCATGATCCCCGCCTCCACCGGCGCGGCGAAGGCCATCGGCGAGGTGCTGCCGGAGCTCAAGGGCAAGATGCACGGGGTGGCGGTCCGCGTGCCCACCCCCAACGTGTCGCTGGTGGACCTCACCGTCGTCACCTCGAAGAAGGTGACCGACAAGGAGGTCATCGACGCGTACCGGAAGGCGGCCGAGGGCCCGCTCAAGGGGATCCTCGAGTTCTCCGACGCGCTCACCGTGTCGGTCGACTACAACGGCAACCCGCACTCGGCCATCTTCGACTCCACCAACTGCTTCGTGATGGGCGACAACCTGGTCAAGGTCATGGCCTGGTACGACAACGAGTGGGGCTTCTCCAACCGCATGGTGGACGTGTCGAAGTTCCTGGTGTCGAAGGGCGTCTGAGTGGTGCCTGACGCGGCGCTCCGGCGGCTGGAGGCCGCGCTGCCGCAAGGCTCGGTCGTCCGGGACGAGGCCGAGCGCGCCGCCGCCGGGCGCGCCACCTTCGCGACCTCGCAGCGGGTGGCCGCGGTGGTCCGCCCGCGGTCGCTGGAGGAGGTGCGCGCCGCCCTGCGCGTCTGCTCCGAGGAGAAGGTCCGCGTCCACCCGGTGAGCCGGGGGAAGAACTACGGCTTCGGGTCGCGGGTGCCGCCGCGCGACGGGTGCCTGCTCATGGACCTGTCGCGGATGGACCGGGTGGTGGAGCACGACGACGCGCTGGGGTTCATCACGCTGGAGCCGGGCGTGTCGTTCGCGCAGGCGCACGCGTACCTGCAGGAGCGCGGGTCCAGGCTGCGGCTGACCACCATCGGCGGGCCGCCGGAGGCCAGCGTGGTGGGGAACGCGCTGGAGCGGGGCGAGGGGCGCGGGCCGCACTCGGACGCGTGCGCGCACCTGGTGGACCTGGAGGTGGCGCTGGCCACGGGCGAGGTGGTGCGCACCGGGCTGTCGAGGTTCGGGCCCGGCGCGGCCCGGGCGCGCGGGCTGCACCGGTGGGGGCTGGGGCCGGCGCTGGACGGGCTGTTCAGCCAGTCCGCGCTGGGGGTGGTGACGCGGGCCACGCTGTGGCTGGCGCCGGCGTCGGAGCTGGTGCGGGACCTGGTGGCGAAGGTGGCGCGCGCCGAGGACCTGCCCCCGGTGGTGGACGCGTTCCGGGAGCTGCTGTTGGAGGGGACGCTGCGGTCCAACGTCGTGCTCTGGAACGACGTGAAGGCGATGGCGGTGTCGCGGCAGTACCCGTTCGAGGAGGCGGGCGGGCGGACGCCGCTGCCGCCGGAGCTGCTGGCGGCGTGGCGGGAGGCGGCCGGCGTGGGGGCGTGGACCGGGGCGACCACGGTGTTCGCGCCGGACCGGGGCATCGGGCTGACGTGCACGCGGCGCGCGCGGCGGGCGCTGGTGCGCGCGGGGGCCCAGCAGGTGCATTCGCTCGGGCTGGAGGAGGGCGCGGAGCCACAGGGCGTGCCGACGCGGCGGGCGCTGCCGATGGCCTACTGGCGGAAGAAGGGGGCGGTGCCCGCCGAGCCGGACCTGGACCGCGACGGGTGCGGGGTGATCTGGGTGGACGTGGCGGTGCCGTTCGAGGGGGAGGCGGCGGCGCAGGCGGCGCGGATCGCCGCGGACGTGATGCCGCTGGTCGGCTTCGAGCCCAACCTCTCGTTGCTCAGCGCCGGGGCGCGGTGCCTGCTCCTGGCGGCGATGATCGCCTACGACCGCGACGTGCCCGGGGAGGACGAGAAGGCGATGGCCTGCCACCGCGCGCTGATGCGGGAGCTGGGCGCGGCCGGGTTCCCGCCGCTGCGGTCGGGCGTGGAGAGCGTGGGGCTGGCGCTGCCGGAGGGCGACGACTCGGGGGCGGTGCTGCAGCGGGTGAAGGCGGCGCTCGACCCGGCGGGAGTCCTGGCCGGCGGGAAGCACGGGCGCTGGTAGCAAAGGTCGCCGCGGCGGGAGCTTCGCGCGTAGCATCGGTGACCGCGTGATCGAGAAAGAGATCGTCCCTCCCCCGGAGCCCACGGCGCCCGAGAAGCTCAAGCACGCCTGGCCCCCGCTGTTCGCGCTGTTGGAGTTCCAGTTCGGAGCGGGCGTGGGCTACCTCCAGACCGCGGTGCCGTACTGGCTGGGGTTGGAAGGGATACCGCTGGACATCATCGGAGGGATCTCCGGGGCGGCGAACTCGGCGCACTTCTGGAAGCTGTTCTGGGTGCCGCTGGTGGACCTGGGGCCGTGGCGGCGGACCTGGTACGCGGTCTGCACGGTGGGGACGGCGGCGATGGTCGTGGCGTGCTCGGTGATGTCGGAGCCGACGAAGCACCTGGCCACGTACACGGCGCTGCTGTTCGCGCTGCAGGCGTTCTGCTCCACCGCGCACGCGGCGGTGAACGGGCTGATGGCCACCACCACGCGCATCGAGGACAAGGGGCGCACGGGCGGGTGGCAGATGGCCGGGAACGTGGGCTCCACCAGCCTGCTGGGGACGCTGCCCATCAAGCTCACCACGCTGTGGTCGCGGCAGGCGGCGGGGATCACCGTGGCGCTGATCGTTCTCGCCAGCGGGATGGCGGTGTTCTGGGTGCCGGACCGGCCGGGCGAGGCCAGCCCCGCGGGGTTGTTCCTGCGCGCAGCGGCGGCGCGGGTGAAGGAGATCGCCCTGGACATCTTCCACACCGCCTTCAGCCGCGACGGAGCGGTGATGCTGATCCTCTGCCTGGCGCCGGTGTCGTGCGGCGCGCTCACCAACCTGTTCAGCGCGATGGCGCGGGACTTCGCCGCGTCGGAGGGCGTGGTGACCTGGGTGAACGGGCCGGGGATGGCGATCTCCGGAGCGGTCGGGTCGCTGCTCGGCGGCTACGTGGCGGACCGGATCAACCGCAAGGTGAATTACGCGATTTGGGGCGGGGTGACCGCGATCTGCGGGCTGGGGCTGGCGTTCGTGCCCTTCAACCAGACCACGTACACGGTGGGGACGCTGGCCTACAGCATGGCCAACGGCTGCGCGTTCGCGGCGTTCGCGGGGATGGTGCTGGAGATGGTCACCTCCGGCGCGGGCGTCACCACCAAGTACACGCTGTTCGTGGCGGCCTCGAACCTGGCGATCAGCTATACGACACAGCTGGACGGGAAGGCGTCCACCTGGCCCATCTTCATGGGCGGCGGCGCGCGCGGGACCATCCTCTTCGACGCGCTGATCACCTTCGGCGGCATCGGCGTGGTGGTGCTGCTCTTCCTCACCGTGCTGCGGAAGAAGCCGGCCGGGCCCCGGGTCACGGCCGGTACTGGATGAAGTACGTGTACCGCCCGGCCTGCCGGCGCTCGTAGCGCGCGCCGCTCTGCCGCAGCCACTGCTCCACCGCTTCGGGCGGCAGGCGCGGATCGGACGGGTGGAACACGTACGCGACCACCGGCGCGGCGGCGAACCCCTGCCGGTAGGGCGGGTAGCGGTCCTGCCCCGCGCCC
>DASRBA010000188.1:0-11942 GCA_035637895.1 Myxococcaceae bacterium | reverse complement strand
CGATCGGCAACCCCATCGTCGCCGGCGGGACGGTGTTCGTCACCGGGGTCGACGGGTCGCTCCACGCGTTCGACCCGGACGGCTCGGTGCACCTCGCGCGCGCCAACGGGTGGATCTACCCGTACCTCGCGTCGGCGACGCCGCAGACCACCGGCGCGCACCAGCTCCAGCTGATGGTGAGCGGGACGGGGCCGGTGCACCTGGCGATCCTCGTGGACGGCAACCCCATCCTCGACTTCACGGACGACCAGCCCGGAGCCATCGAGGCGCCCGGTTCGACGGGCCTGTTCTCGTGGCAGGGCGCCGGCCCGACCTACCAGCACTTCATCGCGGTGCAGCCGTAGGAAGTCACCGCTTGGGAAACGCCGGCTCGACCCAGCGGGCCGGCCCCCACCCGCGCGGGTCGGTGGAGACCAGCACGCGCCCGTCTCGGTCCAGCGCGAGCGCGAGGCCGGGATATTCGCCGATCGCCACCTGCTCCCGGACGTCGACCACCACGCCGTCCAGGGCGGCGTAGGGCGACAGCGCGACCAGCGGCGACTTGCCGGGCCTGGGAGGCGTCACCGGCGACGACGCCTCCAGGTCCGCGTCCACCAGCCACAGCCCGCCGCTCTCGGCCCGCACCAGCGCGCGCCCGCCCTCGCTCCACAGGATCCGCCCCTCCCACGGCAGCGCGGTCTTGCGATCCAGGTCCACCCAGCCGGGCTGCAGCCGGTGCTCCTGCTTGCCCATGGGGCCGACCACCTTCGGGATCTCGATCAGCCGCGGCCGCCGCGAGAGCCAGGCGTCCGCCCCGCCGCGCGGCACCTCCACCCCCAGCGCCTGGTGCACGCGCGTCCCATGCACCTCCACCTCCGACCACGCGTGGTCCGCGGCGGCGCCGTCGCAGGCGACCAGCACCAGCTCCCGGCCCACGTCGATCTGCAGGATCCGCGGCCCGCAGTCCTGCGGCACCCACTCCACCTCGAAGCCCTGCGCGTCCTGCACCAGCAGCTCACCGCGCTCGCCGCGCCGGAGGATGGCCCGGCCCATGGTGCGCACCAGCCCGGGCACCTCGATGGGCCGGCCGTCCGGGAGGAGGAGCACGCGGTGGACGGCGGCGCTCTTCTCCGCCGGCGACACCGGGGAGGCGCGCTCGGCGGGGGAGGGGCAGGATGGCCTCGGCGGTGGAGGGGGAGGTGGCGGCGGCTCCTTCTTCCGGGGGGGCCGCGGCTTCGGGGGCTGGGCGGCGTCGAGGTACAGGTTCAGCATCTCCCCGTCCGGATCCAGCCGCACCGCGCGCAGGGTCCCCGGCCCCGGATCGATCAGCTCCTCCTCGCCGGTCTCCAGCTCGCGGATGGCCGCCAGCTTCTTGCCCTTCACCACCTTCACGTACGCCACCCGCTTCGCGTGCCGGTCGAAGGACGCGCTGGGTTCGGCGTCCTCCAGGCGCACCCGTTCGCCGGCCACCGCGTCGATCAACGCCACCGACCCGTCCGGCAGCTGCGCCGCCAACCAGCGCCCGTCATGCGAGGAGGCGAGCAGCGCGGCCATCGGCTCCCCGAACCGGTCGCCCATGGGCCCGAAGCGGAACAGGTACGGCACCAGGTCGTCGCCGGCGAAGGTGCCGTTCTCCAGCACCTGCGCATCGACGGCCCCCGAGCCGTCCGTGTCCTCGCGTGCCTGGCAGGCGGCCACCCAGCGGCCGTCGGGCGCGGTGGCGAGCACGAAGAACGGAGCGCTGGTGCCCACCGCGCCGGAGGTCGGGTCCGTCCGCTGCGGAACGTCCCCGGGGCGCGTCCGGTCAGGGCGAGGGCAGCCGGAGACCAGGACCGCACAGAGCAGGGCCAGGATGTGGTGGGTGATTCGCACCGTGGTTTGCGGGGTATGGCACCGGTGCGTACCTTGGTCGAACCGAAAAGTCCGAGGGGGGAGATCCACATGTTCAGGCGGTTTGTCCCGCACGCGTTCGCGGTCGTCGCGGCGTTGGCCGCGGGCTGTGATCGCGAGCGTTCGGCCGGCGCGGATGGGCACCTGCTCGCCTTCCCGGCGACGCTCGGGTTCGGCCGGGTGGCCATGTACGGCGACCACACGCTGGACGTGGACCTGCAGAACGCCGGGCGCACGCCCATCACCGTGGAGGAGATCGCCTTCGACGGCGCGCAGGGCGCGTACTCCGCGGACCTGCCGGATCCGGAGCCGGACCGGCTCTCGCCGGACGAGCACTCGGGCATGCGGGTGCACTTCCGCCCGCTGACGCCCGGCGACCAGGCGGCCGCGCTGATCATCCGCACCGACAGCCTCAACAGCCGCGAGGTGCGCATCCCGCTGGCGGGCGTGGGCGTGGACGCGCACGCGAAGATCTCCGCCGACGCGCTGGACTTCGGGCGGATCGAGGCCCAGTCGCGCAAGACGCTCACCCTCACGTTCGAGAACACCGCGGACATCGAGATCAACGTGGGCGCGCGCGTCATCGGCCTCGACTCCGACGAGTTCCAGGTCGGCAGCTTCACCCTGGGCCCGTTCGAGGTCCGCGCCGCGGCCGTCACCTTCGCGCCCGGGCGGGTGGGGGTGAAGGCGGCCGGGCTGATGGTGTCCCAGTGCGACGGCTGCAAGGAGATCCCGGTGAAGATGACCGCCGAGGCGCTGGACCACGCGGTGGTGGCGGAGCCGTGGGAGGTGGACTTCGGCCCGGTGCCGATGGACCGCTACGCGGACGGGACGGTGACGCTGCACAACGTCTCCACCGAGCCGATGGTGATGGACTCCATGGCGCTGGCGGCGGGGACCGACGTGGCGTTCACCGCCACCCCGGCCACGTTCCCCTTCACGCTGAAGGCGGGCGAGGTGCGGAAGTTCCCGGTGCGCTTCAGCCCCGGCCACCTGGGCGACAGCGGCGGCGCGGTGACGTTCGCCGAGGAGAGCGTGCGCAACCCGAAGTTGCTGGTGCCGCTGCGCGGCTTCGGCGGCACGCCGGACATCTGCGTGGCGCCTTCCAGCTTCGACTTCGGGATGGTGCCGGTGGGCTCCAAGAGCTCGTTCACCATCGAGGTGAAGAACTGCGGCGCCACCGCGCCGGTGGACGTGACGCGGATCACCTGGGGCGGCGACGGCGTGCCGGGCGAGGACGAGTACTCGGTGGCGCCGGGGGGCCTGCCGCGCACGCTGGCGCCGGGCCAGGCGATGCAGGTGAAGGTCTACTTCGAGCCCACGCGCGCCGGTGACGCGGGCGGGTACGTGCGCGCGTTCACCAGCGCGTACTCGGGCGCGTTCCGGGTGGCGGTGAACGGGCGCGCGCGGGTGAGCACGTCCTGCTCGGTGACGTTGACGCCGCCGGCGCTGGACTTCGGCACCGTGCCGCCCACCTACGGCGCGGTGCTGGGCGTGAAGGTGAAGAACCAGGGCACGGACGTGTGCGCGGTGAAGAACATCAAGCTCGACGATGACGGTGGGGGCGCGTTCTCGCTGCCGGGCGGCGGCATCGAGGGGTTGATCCTCCAGCAGGGCGACTACTTCTCGTTCATGGTGGCGTTCAAGGCGCCGGCCGCGGGGGGCCCCGTCGCGGGCGTGCTCCAGGTCCAGTCCGCCGACCCGGCCAACCCGCAGTTCCTGGTGCCGCTGATCGCCAACGCGCAGCAGTCGTGCGTGGTGGCCGCGCCGCGCTTCCTGGACTTCGGGGTGGGCCGGCCGGACTGCCCGCCGCCTCCCGGGAGGGTGACGCTGATCAACGGGTGCGCGGCGCCGGCGGTGATCACCGGCATCGACATCGGGCCGGGGACGACGGACGGAGAGTTCGCCATCACCGGCGCGCCGGCGACGCCGCTGACGCTCCAGCCGGGGCAGACCGCGGGCGTGTCGGTCCGGTATCAGGCGCTGGTGGGCGGGCTGAACCTCTCGCCGCTCTTCGTGTCCGTGACGGGGCTGCCGGCGCCGTACCTGGTGCCGCTGATCGGCGAATCCTCCACCCGGGTGGACCAGGTCGACCGCTTCACGCAGCAGGACGCCTCCAAGGTGGACGTGCTGTTCGTGGTGGACAACACCTCCTCCATGCTCGAGGAGCAGCCCAGGCTGGTGCAGGGCATCCCGTCCTTCGTCAACGCGGCGTTGATCAAGGGCGTGGACCTGCACGTGGCGGTGACCACCACCGGCGTCGACCCGGCGAACCCGGTGTGCCCGGGCGGCGCGGCGGGCGGCGAGGCGGGGCGCTTCTTCCCGGCGGACAACTCCAACATCCGGGAGATGACCAACCTCACGCCCAACCTGGCCGGCGAGCTGCAGCAGAACGTGCAGGTGGGCCTGTGCGCGTACGTGGAGGAGGGGCTGGAGGCGATGCGGCGCGCGCTCTCAGACCCGCTGGTGAGCTCCGCGGACGACCCGCGCACGCCGCTGCCGGCGGACGGCAACCTGGGCTTCCTCCGCGAGGAGGCGGCGCTCGCGGTGGTGTTCGTGGGCGACGAGGACGACAACTCGCCCGACGACGTGGGGACGTACGTGCGGTTCCTCCAGTCGAAGAAGGGGCTGAGTCAGCCGCAGCGCGCGGTGATCTACGCCATCGCGCCCACCGCCCAGCAGTGCCCCACCGCGGGCGGCGTGGGGACGCGCTACGCCGAGGCGGCGGCCAAGACCGGCGGGCAGGTGCTCAGCGTCTGCGCGCCGGACTACGGGCCGCTGCTGGCGGACGTGGCGAACAAGGCGTTCTCGCCGCAGGCGCGCTTCCCGCTCAGCGCCACCCCGGTGCCGGGGAGCATCGCGGTGACGGTGAACGGGGGCGCGGCGTCCGGGTGGACGTACGACGCGGCGGCGAACGCGGTCGCCTTCAACACCGCGCCGGCGCCGGGGGCGAGGATCGCCGTGAGCTACCGGCGCACCTGCCCGTAGCGGGTCGGGGTGGATGCCGGCGCCGTGGAGCCTCGCGCCTTCGCGCCGGCGCAGCTCCCGATGGTCGCCCTCACGGGCCCTGAGCGCTCCCGAGCGCCTCCAGGCGCTTGCGGATCTTCGGCTCTTGTCGATCGAACTGGAGCGCCTCCTCCAGGCGCGCCCGGGCCTCGTCGCGCCTCCCCTGGCGGACGAGCAGATCGGACAGCAACCCCAGGGACTCCACCTGGTAGGGCAACGCCCGCAGGCCCCGCTCCAGCTGGGTGATGGCCGGCCCCACGTTCCCCTCGCGCGCGAGCACCGCCCCCAGCGCCAGGTGGGGCTTGGGGAGGGCCTCGCTGTCCGGCGCCTCCGCCAGGCGCTCGAGGAGCGCGAGCCCGCGGGGATCGCCGACCGCGCCGAGGGCGTTCGACGCGGCCAGGCGGACCCAGAGCGACCGGTCCGCCGCGAGGAGCGCCAACCGGTCGGCGGCCCCGCGCGCCCTGGAGAGCCCCAGCGCCTCGGCGCCGCGCGCGCGCAGGAGCTGGTCCGGCGAGTCGAGCAGCTCCAGCGCCGGGTCCACCGCCGCGGGCGGGAACCGCTGGGCCAGCAGCGACATGGCGGCGCCCCGGAGGATCGGCGCCTCCTCCCGGTCGCGCACCACCGCCTGCAGCGCCGGTCCGCTGGAGCCCACCGTCGCCTCGTCGATCGCATCCGCCAGGCGGAGCCGGCGCTCGGTCCGGCGGCGCGCGTCCGGCCACAGCTTGGCAAGCGCATCGGCCATCGCCTGGGGCGTCCGGTCCTGGTGGCAGACGTTGCACGCGTTGGGGATCCCGTGCCGGACGGTGTTCTCCGGAGCCGGGACGTCCAGCGAATGGTCGGCGAACTGGTCCAGCACCCCCGTCACCACCGGCGGCATGTGGCAGGCGGCGCAGCGCTGGGCCCGGGCATCCGCGTGGTGGGAGTGCGCGGCCGCCTTGGCGACCAGGTCGGCGTGGCACGAGCCGCAGGTGGCGGCGTCCGAACCGGCCGCTCCCGGGGGTGCTCCGCGAGGCGGCGGCTTGACCTCGCCGGGCTGGTGGGGCTGGTGAGGCGCGGTGTGGCAGCTGACGCAGGCCGCGCCGCCCAGGCGGTAGCACCTGGACTGCACCAGCGCCTGGTACTCGAAGCTGGAGCTCTTCGGCCGCCCGTCGGCGAAGAAGTCCCCCGACCGCCCATTCCCATCCACCACCTCCAGCGCCTGGTACCAGTCGTCGTACCGGTCGCCGGCGCGGAACCGGTGGCGCCCGTCGAGAAGCGCGAAGAGCGGGACGCGCGGTCCGTGGCACTGGCCGCACATCGCGGTCGACAGCTCCGGGGGCGCCTTCCGCGGCTGGAAGATGTCCGCGGGGGACTGCGAGTCGGCGTGCTTCCCTCCCGGCCCGTGGCAGCTCTCGCAGGCCACCCCCGGCTCCACGAAGCGGGTGGTCCAGCCGACCGGGGGCCGCTCGTAGGCCGCGTCCAGCCCGGTGACGTGGCAATCCAGGCACTCGTGCACCGCCATCCGGCGGAAGTTCGCCCAGAAGAACGGGTGGTCCACCGTGAGCGCGCCCTGCTTGGACTCGGTGTAGTCCACCCAGGCCGGGTGGCCGGTGAGGTGGAAGTACACCGGCAGCACCTGCCACCGCCCGCCGGGCAGCACGGTGACGTAGTCCTGCATCCGCTTGCCGCCGATCACCCAGGAGACCGGGAAGTCCTCCTGCGCGCCGCGCGGGCTCAGGGTGCGCATCAGGTACTCGCCGCGGTCGTGGCGCATCCAGGCCTCGCTGGAGGTGCCGTGGAAGTGGGCGCCGTCGAACCGGCCTTCCACGGTGGCGGGCGACGGGGGCGAGAGGGCGCGCGCGTGCCAGTCCCGCTCCCAGCCGGAGTGCTCGTCCGGGTGGCACTCGCCGCACGCCTTGGAGCCCACGTACCTCGCCTCGTCGCGCGGGGGCGCAGGGGACGGCGGCGGGGGGAGCGAGGGGGCGGAGGCGAGCGCCTGCGCCGGGCGTTCGACGTCCGACCGGCGTTCGGCGCGGAGCGCGCTCCAGCCCGCCACGGCGGCGCCGGCCAGCAGCGGTACCGCGACCGCGGCCCAGGTCCACGGAGAGCGCCACCTGGCCCGAGGCTGGGGCTGGGGCTTCCTCTGCCTGGCGTCCTTGCGGCGGCGACCCATGCGCGCGTCGAGTATCGCACTCCCAAAACGACTCCGGGCCGGCGCACGAGATGGCGCCGGCCCGGAGCGAGCTGCTCAGTGACGCCGACCGACTACTGGGTGGCGAGCGAGGTGTCGTCGACGAAGAAGCTGGTCGCCAGCGACACGTCCTCGACGCCCAGGAAGTAGACCCGGACGGTCGTGCCCTTGTAGGCGGTGACGTCGAAGCTCTTCTGGGAGTAGGCGCCCGCGTTCAGGTTGCTGTAGGTCGCCAGCGTCGCCAGCACCGTGTTGGAGGTGTTGCGGATCTGGACCTTCAGCGTGTCGTACGCGGTGCCGGGGCCCTCGGAGGTGGTGATCTTCAGCCAGAAGGACAGCGTGGCCGAGGTCGCGGTCGAGGGGATGGCCACGTCCTGGTAGATGGAGTCGGTGTGGGTGGTGCCGTAACCGTCCAGCCAGGCCGCCATGGTGCCGGCGTGCGCGTTGGTCGTGGAGCTGATGACGCCCGCGGTCTGCGTCCAGTTCACCGCGCCGCTCTCGAAGCCAAGGTTGAGCAACAGGTTGCTACCGCCGCCGCCACCGCCACCGCCGCCGCCGTGCGGAGCGCCGACGTTGATGGCCGCGAAGGCGTTCTCCACCGCCGCGTAGTCCGCGCCGGCCGTCCCGCCGTACAGGTCGCTGGCCGAGTTGAGGAAGGCGGTGCGGGCGGCGGCGTAGTTGGTGCTCGAGGTCATGTACACGGTGAGCGCCCGGTAGGCGATGCGCGCGGCGTGGTCATTGCCCACGCCGGTCATGCCGCCCGGCAGGTACGAGCTGTAGAAGTCGCTCCCGGCGGTGCTGCTCGACCCCTGGCTCAGGAAGTAGAACATGCGATTGCCCGGGCCGCTGGAGTAGTGCACGTCGAGGTTGCCGACGCCGCTGTACCAGGCGTCCGCGCTGGAGCCGTCCTTGCTGGGCTTGTACATGTAGCGCAGCGGGGTGGTGCGGAGCTGCTCGCCGATGGTCCAGGTGCCGCCGGTGTTGCCGATGGTCGAACCGCTGCCGCCGCGGGAGTAGAACTCCACCATGGTGCCGTGGACGTCCGAGGTGGACTCGTTGAGGCCGCCCGACTCGCCCGAGTAGACGAGGCCCGCGGTGCGCGAGGTCACGCCGTGCGTCATCTCGTGGCCCGCCACGTCGATGGCCGTCAGCACCTTGAACACGGAGCCGTCGCCGTAGGTCATGCAGAAGCAGGTGTCGTCCCAGAACGCGTTGTCGTAGTTGCTGCTGTAGTGCACCCGGTTGTAGGTAGCCCGGTTCGCGTTGTCGATGCCGTTCCGGCCGTGCACGTTCTTGTAATAGTCGTAGGTCTTGGCGATCCCGAAGTGCGCGTCGACGCCGGCGGTCTGGCCGTTGGCCGAAGTGGTGGAGCCGCCGGAGACGTAGTTGGCGCCGTCACCCCAGGTGTTGTCGGTGTCCGTGAAGATGCTGCCGGTGCCCGAGGTCCCGTGGTTCAGGTTGTAGGTGGCGAAGTTCATGGCCCGCCCCACGTCGCGCAGCTCCCAGCCACCGGTGATGGTGTTGGTGCCGATCGAGACGCTGCCGCTGTACTCGCTGTTGCCCGTGCCGGTGGCGGCCGCCGTCTGGAGCGTGTCCCACTTCTTGAGGATGGCGCCCGAGTGCGCGTCGAAGAGATAGTCGGTGTGGGACGTCTCGCCCGCCCCGTTCTCCAGCGCGGCGTGGGCGTGGTAGGCCAGGGTGTGGCCCACGACGACGTGCTCGACGTCCTCCGCGTTGAGCTCCTTGCCGGGACCGCGCATCGGCACCGCGCGCACCTGCTCCGCCTCCTGGGGGTAGACCACCAGCTCCACGTCCGGGGTCTGCGCGTAGGGCCCCTTCGGCTGGAGGTCGCGGTCGATGAGCTTCCGGATGTCCTTCTCGGTCAGGGACGGCTTGACGTCGAGGTCGACGGGCCCGCCGAGCTTGCCGGTGATGAAGGAGCCGCGGGTTGCGCTGTGGACGACGACGTCGCCTCCCCAGATCTTCACTCCGCGGTAGAGGTGATCGTACCGGACGTTGAGCTGGAGGTCGTCCTGCAGCGCGGCGCGGGCGTCAAAGCCGTGGTTGGCGTCCAGCCCGGCCGACTTCTGGGCGCTCTGAAGGAAGTCCTGGCCCTGCTGCAGCAGCACCGCGTCCTGAGGACCGTTCTCCTGCGGAAGAGGTGTCCCGCATCCGAACGCCGCCAGGAGCCCGGAGAGCAAGAGGGCGCACCACGCCGCCGCGCGAGTCTTCGTCATCAACATGTTTGGCAAGTCCCTTTCGCTGAGTGCCATTGAAGGGGGGGGCGGCACCCAGTGCGGGCATCAGTACATGTTTCGAAAAAGATTGTCTAAAGGCAACTGCTAACGCGGCGCGCTGTCGTCGCTATCCGACGTCGTTACAGCACCTCGTCCCGAAAAAGGTTGCACCTCCTCGCGAGGAGCTCAGAGCCAGAGCAGCAGCGGCCGATCCCACCCCGGCTCCGCCGCCGAGGCCGCCGCCGCCAGCGCCAGCGCGTGCCCCGCGCGCCCCTGCAACAGCCCGGGCTCCGGGGGCGGCTCGGACGCCAGCGCGCGCGCGGCCCACAGCTGCGCGGCCGCCCGCGACGCCTCGTCTCCGGTGTGCTGGTACAGCCTCGCGTGCAGGTGCGCCGCGCCCGCCGGCCCGTGGCACAGCCCGCCGCCGTCGGACAGCCCGCCCATGTCCAGCCCGCGCGCCGCGCTCGCCGACGCGATCCCCTGCGCCGCCTTCGTCAGCTCCTCGTCGCCCAGCACCCGCGCCGCCGTCAGCAGCGCCGCGCTCACCGCCGGGGCGCCGTGGCACCAGCTCCCGCGCGGCGGCTCCGGCTCTCCCGCCGTCGCCGGAGGCCCCTCGTGCGCGAGGATCGCCGAGCACGCGCCCTGGACCAGCTTCTTCCCGCGCTCCACGTCCACGCCCGCCGCCACCACGCGCGCCACCGCCGCCGCGATGCCGGCCGCCCCGTGCGCCACGCCCAGGAAGTGCACCCCGTCCGGCGCGCGCGCCCGCTCGTCGTCCGTCAGCTCCGCCGGCGGCGTCCGCCACAGCAGGCCCTTCGGCGTCTGCTCCGCCGCGGCCTCCAGCCGGTAGAGCGCCACGGGCAGCGCGGTCGCCGCCGCCGGCCTGGGGAGCCGCTCCACCAGGTACGCGATCACCCCCGCCAGCCCGGACACCACGTCCATCGACCGGCCCCACCCGCGCATCAGCCCGTTGGCGAGCGCGGCGTCGATCGCCGCCGCCGGGTCGTCCGCCGCGTCCAGCAGCCCGCAGTGCTGCAGGTACGTGGCCGCCCACGCCACCCCGCAGATCCCGTCCCACAGGCCGGGCCAGAGGGGCTCGGTGGAGATCCCCTGCGCCGCCGCGCTCATCGCGTCCAGCGCGCGCTGGCCGTGCCCGCGATCCGGGCGCAGCGCGTGGAGGGCGGCGTGGGCCACCGCGAACCCCGCGCACCCGGTGGCCAGGTCGGGCGGTCCGCGAGAGGGGAGGGTGGCGACGATCCGCTCGGCCGCGTCGAGCGCCGCCTTTGCGTCGGATCCGTCCAGCACCGGGGTGAAGGCGCGCGTCACCGGAGGCATGAGGCGCGCATCATAGCGGCGACTTTCGCGGCGGCGACTTCCGAACGGTTGGCGGCAGGACGCTCCCGTGCCGTAAAATCGGCCCCGGGCGCGATCGGCGGCGGCCGGCGTGCTACAGGTCTGCAGCAGTGATCTCGCGGAGATCGGCGGCGGGAAGCTGGCGGCGTCGGATCGGGCGGGTAAGGTGACGGGCTCGTTCCCGGAGGGTGTCAGTGAGCAAGTCGCAGCGCGAGGGCCCGGTGCAGCTGGAGCTTCCGCTCACCTCCAGGCGCGCCCGGCCGGAAGCGCCCGAGCCTGCCCTCAAGCCCACCTTCCTCCGCGTCATCCAGGGGGGAGGGGAGCGCACCCACGAACCGCTCACCTCGCGCGACGCGGTGGTCCGCGTCCTGGTGGAGGCCGGCGCGGACCTCCTCCTGCGCCGCATCTCCCCGGAGCGCGCCCAGGCCATCGAGACCGAGGTGAACGAGATCCTCGACCTCTTCGACCGGGTGGACGCCACGCCGGGCCTGATGCCCGTCCTCCGCCGCCGCCTGGACGAGCTGGAGGCGCTCATGGGCGAGACCCGCGACCGCCGCCGCCGCCCCGGCTCCGCCAGCTAGTCCGCCCCCCGGCCCTGGGACCGAGGGAGCTCCTTCACGTTGACCCCCCTCGGGGCGGCGCATACGATTTTTCGCCTTTTGATCCTTTAGAAACGTGACGGGCACGCCACCCCCGGCGACGCCGGCCGAATGGAAACCTACGGCAGCTACCAGCTGATCAAGCGACTCGCGACGGGCGGGATGGCCCAGATCTACCTGGCGCGCCAGAAGGGCCCCGAGGGCTTCGAGAAGCTCATGGTGGTGAAGCGGATCCTCCCCCACCTGGCGGAGAACGCCGACTTCGTCCGCATGTTCCTGGACGAGGCCCGCATCGCCGCCCGCCTCAGCCACCCCAACATCGTCCAGATCTTCAACCTGGGCGCCCAGGACGACAGCTACTTCATCGCCATGGAGTACATCCACGGCGAGGACGTGCGGCGGGTCTGGAAGCGGTCCGAGCAGAAGGGCACCGTGATGCCCACCAACCTCGTCTGCCGGGTCATCATGGAGGCCTGCAGCGGGCTGGACTACGCGCACAAGAAGGCGGACCAGAACGGCAAGCCGCTGGGCATCGTCCACCGCGACGTCTCGCCGCAGAACATCCTCGTCACCTTCGAGGGCGGGGTGAAGGTGGTGGACTTCGGGATCGCCAAGGCCGCCGACCAGGCGGTGGTGACCCGCTCCGGCGTGCTCAAGGGGAAGTACTCGTACATGTCCCCGGAGCAGGCGCTGGGGAAGAAGCTGGAC
>DASRBA010000187.1:0-22880 GCA_035637895.1 Myxococcaceae bacterium | reverse complement strand
GACCCCCGCGAACAGGCGCCAGTCAGGCGTGCCCCAGCCCCGGACGACGCCCAGGCCCATGCCTCCGAACACCTGCGTCGAGCCCCTCACTCCAAACACCTGGATCGAATCCGGCAGGTCGTACGCCGCCATGCCGCGCAGCTCGAGGTGCACCTCGTTGGAGCGCTGGAACGGGCGCGACGCGGCGACCGACATGGAGAGCGATGCGTCCACCTCCAGCGGCGGCCCACCGGTGCCGTCCTCCGCCTGGAGGCGGTAGCCGGCGCCGAAGTGGCCGGTGAGCTCCGACTCGATGCTCTCGTTGAGCAGCTGGCTCTGCCGCCGCACCGCCACGCCCAGGTTCGCACCCGCGCGGAGGCGGTCGCGCCCCCAGGACAGCAGCACCTCCGGCGCGAACACCGGCCCGGTGTCGCCGAAGTAGGCATGCCCGCCGCCGGAGGGCAGCGTCAGCGCGGGCATGATCGCCACGTTGATCCCGGAGTCCTTCTGGCGGAGCACCTGCCACTTGCCCATCAGCCGGAGGTCCCCCGCGCCGGTGGTGGACAGCGACGTCAGGGAGGTGCCCGGCTGCAGCGCCTCCGGGAGGTCCGCCGGCCGCCCCTGGTAGAGGATGAGCGGCAGGTCGACGCCCACCTCGAACCGGTCGTACAGGCCCACGGACGCGACCAGCTCCCCGCCCAGCCGGTTCTCCACCAGCGGGCCCAGGCGCGCGTTGTCCTCCAGCCGGTAGACCAGGAGCGGGTTGCGCGAGTAGCCCAGCCACAGCCCGGCGTCCCATGTCAGGTGGGCCGCCACCGACGCGTCCTCTACGTCGATGAGCCCCTGCCGGTTGGTCGACAGCCGCAGCCGTTCCACGGGAAAGCCCTGCGGTTCGGTCACCTGTTGCGCGGATGCCGCAACAGGCGACACCACCGCCAGTGCCAGCAGGACGTATGCAGGCAGCTTCGGCAAGTCAGTCTCCAACCGGAGTCAGAAAGGGGCCCACTCTCACGATGAAACGAACGCCCTGCGAGGGTCAACTGCCAGTGTCCCCCGCCGGGCCGGCGTGCGCGAATCAGCGGCAGCGGCGTGTTGACCGACCCGACGGCCGGCCCCTATAAGCGCGGCCTCCTGGCGCCATAGCCAAGTGGTAAGGCAAGGGTCTGCAAAACCCTCACTCCCCGGTTCGAATCCGGGTGGCGCCTCTTCGAGCAGAGCTCCACACACATGCTCCACGGCTTCGGGCTGTACGGCGAAGAGCACGAGGCGTTCCGCCGCACGGTCCGGGCCGTCGTGGACAAGGAGCTGCGCCCGCACGCCCGCGCGTGGGAGCAGGCCGGCGAGTTCCCCCGCGAGCTCTACCTCCGCTTCGGCGAGCTGGGCTTCCTGGGCCTGAAGTACCCGGAGATCTGGGGCGGCAGCGACGCCGGCTTCCTCTTCGAGGCCGTCCTCCTCGAGGAGCTGGGCCGCTGCGGCTCCGGGGGCGTCGCCGCCGGCCTGGCCGCCCAGTTCGTCATCGCCACCGGCCCCGTGCACCTGTTCGGCAGCGACGACCAGAAGCGCCGCTTCCTCGCCCCCGCCATCAAGGGCGAGAAGATCGGCGCCCTGGGCATCACCGAGCCCGACGCCGGCTCCGATGTGGCCGGCCTGCGCACCACCGCCCGGCGCGACGGGGACCACTACGTCGTCAACGGTTCGAAGACATACATCACCAACGGCGTCCGCGCGGACTTCGTGGTCACCGCCGTGAAGACGGACCCCGCCCGGGGCCACAAGGGCCTCTCGCTCCTCATCATCGAGCGCGGCACGCCCGGCTTCACCGTCAGCCGCAAGCTGGACAAGCTGGGCTGGCGGTCCAGCGACACCGGCGAGCTGTCGTTCGAGGACTGCCGGGTACCCGCCGCCAACCTCCTCGGCGAGGAGGGGCAGGGGTTCTACGAGATCATGGGCAACTTCCAGTGGGAGCGACTCTCGCTCGCGCTGGGGGCCGTCGGTTCGGCGGCGGACATCTTCGAACAGGCGCTGGCCTTCGTGCAGAGCCGGCGCGCGTTCGGCCGGCCGGTGGCCGACTTCCAGGTGGTCAAGCACCGGCTGGCCGAGATGGCGACCGACCTGGAGGCGGCGCGCCAGCTCACCTACCACGCGCTCCGGCTGCACGCGGCGGGGGAGCACGCGCTTGCCCAGACCTCGATGGCCAAGAAGGTCGCCACGGAGATGTGCTGTCGGCTCGCGGATCAAGCGCTCCAGCTGCACGGCGGGGCGGGCTACATGATGGAGTACGACATCCAGCGGCACTGGCGGGACGCCCGGCTGGGCCCCATCGGCGGCGGGACCAGTGAGATCATGAACGAGATCATCGCCAAGCAGCTGGGCTTGTAGCGGCCATCCCCGGAACAAATCTTCCGCGCACGCCAGTTCCCCACGTGAAGCCCGTGGGACCCGGACCTGGAGGACGCGTGGAGCCGATCATCCACTGCCGCGATCTGCTGCTTCGTTTGGGGGAAGACGAGATCCTCGTCCTCGATTGCCGGCCGGATGACCAGTGGCACTCCCTGGATGTCCAGATCCCCGGCGCCCTGTGGATCTCCGCCGACGAGCTGGCCCACGCGGCCCAGTCGCTCCCGGACGACGAGCTGATCGTCGTCTACGGGACGTCGCGCGACGCCCACGCCCGCCGCGCCGTCCGCCTGCTCCGCCTCCGCGGCTTCGACGCCGTCATGCTGGACGGGGGCTTGCGCGCCTGGATCTCGCTCGGTTTTCCCACGGAGCGAGCCGCAAGTGCCCGTCAAATGGCCATTCCGTCAGTGTTGTAAATTCAAAGTAAAATTCCCTTCATCCACCTGGTGAACTGGCCAGTCAGGCAGGGCGATAATCCCCGGAGGCCTCTCCCTACCCGGGCCTCGTACGCCTTTCGCCTGCCATGGCCAATGATCCGCTGAGCTTCCTGTTCCGTAGACCCTCCCGGCCGGAGGTTCCTGCCCCGTCGCAGAACCAGGCCAAGACTCCGCCGCAGAACCAGGCCAAGGCCCCCGCGACGACCGCGCCCGCCGCGGCGCCGGCGGCGGCCCCCGCCGCGACCCCCGCCGCGGCTCCCGCCGCCAAGACGACGTCGGGCGACGCGTTCCAGGCCGCCACCGCAACCCCTGCCTCCGGCAAGTCGAGCAACCCGTCGCTGCTCCCGCCCCCGGTGAACAGCGGCCACCACGTGGGTGGCGGCGGCTTCCTCCAGGACATCGCCACGGACCTGTTCGCCCAGGCCCGGGAGCGCACGTGGTGGGTCACGGATGCCCTGGGCAAGCGCGTCCCCGTCTCCTCCAACGACGACGACCCCTTCTCCAAGGAGTCGAACATCGAGGGGATGCACAAGTCGGACTTCGACGTCGACTCCAAGGGCCACCCGGTGGGCCTGCACGGCAACCGCGCCGCCATCCTGGAGGAGGACAAGATCTACCGGAGGAACGCGCAGGGGCAGTTCGTGCCCTTCGCCTGGAACCCCTGGCCCAAGGACATCAAGCCGGACGCCAACGGGCAGTTCGTGTTCAACGAGCCGCGGTTCCCGCCGTTCACGCCGACGCGCGGCCCGGACGGGAAGATCGTCGTCAAGGACGGCCTGCAGGTCTGGACGCCGAACCAGCTCAGCATCGGCTCCGCCACCACCTTCGAGGGGATCAACTCCGCCTCCCGCGCCGCCGAGTCGTGGGCGGGCCGGGAGATCGACTGGGGGAAGGACGGCAAGCTGGAGGCCGAGCCGCACGCCTTCGTCGACTTCAACGCCTTCTACAGCCCGTCCTCGCGGCAGCTGTTCTTCGGGGTGGTGCCGTACCGGCTCCCCGGCGAGACGCAGGTCAAGATGTTCGAAACCGCCAGCTCGTACGACATGGTGGCGCACGAGTCCGGCCACGCGATCCAGCACGCGCTGATGCCGAACGTGGACCCGACCGACGTGGGCTTCAACACCTGGGGCGAGTCGTTCGCCGACCAGACCGCGATGTGGTCCTCGCTCAAGGACCGCGGCCGCGCCGAGGGGCTGCTCAAGGAGATCAACGGCGACCCGAACAAGTCCAACTCGCTCACCCGCATCGGCGAGGCGTTCGCCGCGCTGGTGGGGAGCGGGACCGGCATCCGCGACGCGTTCCAGGACCTGAAGGTCAGCAACACCTCGCCCGAGGTGCACGACCGCTCGCAGGTGCTGACCGGCGCCTCGTACAAGATCTTCCAGGCGGTCTACAAGGACGAGCTCTCCAAGGGGTACTCGCAGCTGGACGCGCTCCAGAAGGCGGGTGACGTGATGGGCACCCTCAACACCCGCGCCACCGAGCACGTCCCCCACGACTCGATGTCCCTGGAGGACGTGGGCAAGGGGTGGCTGAAGGTGGACAAGGAGTACTTCGGCGGGAAGTACTCCGGCGTCATCGCGGACGAGCTGAAGCGCCGGGAGATCTTCGACGACGGCTCGGTGAACGAGCTCAAGGCGCACGAGGCGGCGCTGCCCAGGTTGTCGCTGGGCGGGCACGTGAACGACGACGCGGTGAACAGCCTGGTCAAGAACAACCTGTCCAAGCTGGGCATCGGCAAGGGTTACGACCTGGTGGTCACCAACCACGAGCTGGACGACAAGGGCGGGCAGATCGTCCACGTCCGGCTCCGGCAGCAGCAGGGCCAGGGCAAGCCCCCCATCGAGCTGGACAACGACGGCATCCTCACCTTCCGGCGGGACGGGTCGCTGATGGATTACCAGAGTCCGCTGCCGCCGGGCGCGACCACCAACGACCTGGGCCCCGTGCTCCAGGCCGGGCGCGACGCGGGGCTGGACCAGCACGGCGTCCCCATCGGCGTCCGCCGCAAGGACGACGGGACGCTCACCGCGGTGGCCTTCTTCATGAAGCCGGGGGACGTGGGCTCCGGCAACCTGGGCCAGACCCAGGTGGACACCTGGACCCTGGACAACCCGGACGGCGAGACGACCACCCTCGAGCACCAGCACGACGAGAAGGAGCTCCAGGGCCTCATCCCGCCGGGGGCGCACATCCTCACCGCCGACGAGATCGCCCACCTCGACGACGCGTCGCTCGATGCGACCGAACAGCCGCCCACGGGGCCGGTCGCCCAGGGGCCCGCGTCGCCCTTCGTGACGCCGGATCCGGCGGCGCCCGCGGATCCAGCGGCCGCCGCGCCGGCGCCGGCGCCCGCGCCCACCGAGCAGGCCGCGCCGCCCGCGCCCGCCGCGCAGGTCGCGCCGGGTCCCGCGCCCGTGCTGGAGGACGAGACCAAGCGCCCGCCCGTGGCCGGGTAACGTGACTCGCCGCGTCGCGGCGGTGTAGAAGCGCTCCAGGCGCGCCGTTCTTGCGCGTTCGAGGAGCCTTCGACCCCATGGCAGGGAAGCTTCGTTCGGTCGTCATCGGCGCCACCGGTCTGGCGGGGCAGCAGTTCATCTCCGCGCTGAAGGACCACCCGTCCATCGAGGTGACCGCGGTGGCCGCCTCGCCGCGGTCGGCAGGCAAGAGCTACGCGGACGCGCTGCGCGCGGGCAACGGGATGCTGGCCTGGTTCGTCCCCGAGCCGCTCCCGCAGGCGGTGGCCGGGATGACCGTCCTGGACAGCGCGGCGGTGAAGGCGAAGGACTACGACCTGGCGTTCTCCGCGGTGGAGGCGGACGTGGCGCGGGAGTTGGAGCCGGCGCTGGCCAAGGACATCCCGGTCATCTCCACCGCCAGCGCCTTCCGCTACGAGGACGACGTCCCGCTGCTCATCCCGCCGGTGAACGCGGACCACGCGCCGCTGCTGCAGGAGATGCAGCGCCGCCGCGGCATCAAGGGCTTCATCGCCCCCATCCCCAACTGCACCACCACCGGCCTGGCGATCACCCTGGCGCCGCTGGAGCAGGCGTTCGGGGTGCAGGCGGTGCTGATGACCTCGATGCAGGCGATGAGCGGGGCGGGGCGCTCGCCGGGCGTGATCGGCCTGGACATCCTGGACAACGTCATCCCCTACATCCACAAGGAGGAGGGGAAGGTCGAGGTGGAGACGAAGAAGATCCTCGGCGCCTTCCAGAAGGGGGCCATCCAGCCGCACGCGGCGAAGGTCTCCTGCACCTGCACCCGGGTGGCGGTGCTGGAGGGCCACACCGAGTCGGTGTTCGTGTCGCTGAGGAAGAAGGCCTCCGCGCAGGAGGTCGCCGCGGCGATGCGGGAGTGGAAGGGCGCGGAGGTGGCGCGGAACCTGCCGTCGTCGCCGCCCCGGTGGATCGAGGTGCTGGACGACCCGTTCCGCCCCCAGCCGCGGCTGGACCGGGACGCCCACGGGGGGATGGCCACCACCGTGGGGCGGATCCGGGAGGACGGCGTGCTGGAGAACGGCGTCAAGTACGTGCTCGTCTCGCACAACACCAAGATGGGAGCCGCCAAGGGCGCCATCCTGGTGGCCGAGGAGCTCCGCGCGCAGGGGATCTTCTAGTCAGCGGTGGAGGCGATTGGTTAGTCTGGCGGCTCGGTACGAGCTCTCGAAGCTCCCCAAGGAGATCGCGCAATGACGTATGTCGTCGCGGAGCCCTGCATCAAGTGCAAGTACACCGACTGTGTCGAGGTCTGTCCGGTCAACTGCTTCTACGAGGGGAAGAACTTCCTCGTCATCCACCCGGATGAGTGCATCGACTGCGGCGCGTGCGAGCCAGTCTGCCCGACGAAGGCGATCTTCCCGGAGTCCGATCTGCCGGAGAAGTGGACCGAGTACACGGCGCTGAACGCCGACCTGGCCAAGAAGTGGCCCAACATCGCCGAGAAGAAGGAAGCGCTCCCGGAGGCGGAGGAGTTCAAGGAGAAGACGGACAAGAAGGGTCTGCTCTCCATGGATCCACCGTGACGGTGACGTCGCCCGCCGCGCGGCTGATCGCGAAGGACACGTTCAAGGACCAGGTGGCGATCGTCACCGGGGGCGGCACCGGCATCGGCAAGGTGATCGCGCGCACGCTGGCCGCGGCGGGCGCGAAGGTGGTGATCGCCAGCCGGAAGCAGGAGGTGCTGGACCAGGCGGTGGCGGCGCTGGCCGCCGAGGGGCTCACCGCCCGCGCCATCCCCACCGACATCCGCGACCCGGCGCAGGTGGACGCGCTGATGAAGGGGACGCTGGACGCCTTCGGGCGGCTGGACGTGCTGGTCAACAACGCCGCCGGGAACTTCGTGGTCCAGGCCGAGGAGTTGTCCCCCAACGGCTTCCGCAGCGTGATCGACATCGTGCTCAACGGCACGTTCCTGTGCAGCCGCGCCGCCGGGCGGCACTGGCTGGAGAAGGACCTGCCGGGGTCCATCGTCAACGTCATCGCCACCTACGCCTGGACCGGCGCGCCCGGGGTGGTGCACTCCGCCGCGGCGAAGGCGGGCGTGTGGAACATGACGATGACGCTGGCCGCGGAGTGGGGCCCGAGGAAGATCCGGGTCAACTCGGTGGCGCCGGGGATCGTGGTCACCGAGGGCGCGTCGAAGAACCTCGGCTACGACGACCCCACCGTGCAGAAGGCCCTCACCGCGCTCATCCCCTCGCGCCGGCTCGCCACCTCCGAGGAGGTCGCGGACGCGGTGGCGTACCTGGCGTCGCCGTTCGCGTCGTACGTGAACGGGCACTGCCTCACCATCGACGGCGGCGCGTGGCTCAACCGGGGGCTGCAGGGGATGATGGAGGACGTGGCGCTGCGGATGAAGTGAGGGGAGGGAGTGGCCGTGATCGCGCTCGCGACGCAGGCCCTCCTGATCGCCTCCGCGTTCGGTGCCGGCGGGAGCGGGGCGGGGCCGGTCCAGGCGGCGAGGACGCCGCGCCCTCCGAGCATCGACGGGACGCTTTCGCCAGGGGAGTGGGATGCCGCCGCTCCGTTCGACCGCTGGACGCAGCAGCTCCCCGCCGGGGGCGCGCCGCCCAGCGAAGCCAGCGAGCTCCGGATCCTGTACGACGACCGCGCGCTTCGCCGGCCGGCATCGTGGCACGCCTGACCCGGCGCGACCGCGACGTCGGGTCCGACTCGGTCCAGGTCGACCTGGACAGCCGCGGAGACCACCGGGAAGCCTTCCACTTCGAGGTCAGCGCCGCGGGAGTGCAGCGGGACGCCATCCGCACCGGCGACCAGGCGCTCAACTTCGACTGGGACGCGGTGTGGACGAGCGCCGTCCGGGTGGACGCGGAGGGTTGGACGGTGGAGCTGGCCATCCCCCTGACGGTGCTCCGCTTCAAAGAGCATGCGGAGGCGGATTGGAGGATCCAGGCGCGCCGGCTGATCGCCCGCCCCAACGAGCTGGACGCCATCGCCTTCATCCCGCGCGCGGAGCACGGGGAGCTCTCCCGCTACCTGGCGATCGACGGGCTGGCGGGGCTTCCCGCGCCCCGCGGGCTGGAGTTGGTCCCGTTCGCGCTGGCGCAGCTTCGCCAGCGCGGCACCCCGGCCGTCCTGGACTGGGCGCCTGGCGTGGGCCTGGACGCGCGCTACGGCCTGACGGCCGGGCTTTCCCTGGACGGGACGGTCCTCCCGGACTTCGCCCAGGTCGAGGCCGATCAGGCGGTGCTCAACCTCACCACCTTCGAGGTGCAGTTCCCGGAGAAGCGCCCCTTCTTCCTCGAGGGCGCCGAGCTGTTCTCCTTGCAGGACGTCTTCGGGGATCCGCTCTCCACCCAGCTCTTCTACTCGCGCCGGTTGGGGGCGCCCGCGCCGGAGGTCGAGGCACCAGACGGGTTCACCGTGGCGAGCGCGCCGGCCAGGATCGGCCTGTGGGGCGCGGTCAAGGTCGCCGGCAAGGTGAACGACGCGCTGTCGCTCGCGCTGGTGGACGGAGTCACCGCGGCCGAGCGCGCGAAGCTGATCGATCCGGCTGGAGACGAAGTGCTGGAGGGGATCGCCGCGCCCAGCAACTTCTTCGCTGGGCGCGCGCAACTCGAGCTTCCGGCGGGCTGGCGCGCCGGCCTCACGCTGAGCGACGCGCGCCGCGCCGAGGGCGCCTCCAGCCTGGGCCTGGCGGGGATCTGCCTGGACGGCGCCGCCGCCGGCGCAGACGGACGCTGTACCCACGACGCGACCGCCCTCCAGGAGCAGGAGCGCATCGCCCGGGGCGAGGGTAAACCGGTGTGCGCCGAAGGGGCTCACGGGCGCGACTCGTCCGGCACTACCGCGCGGAGGCGGGGTACGGATCGCGGATGCGGAGGACGCGGCCGTGTTGCGGGTCGCAGATGAACGCGGTCCCTGCGCCGTCCGTCGCCACGCAGTGGGCGTCCGGGGCCGTGGGGGCGGTCCCCAGCGACGTGAGCGCGCCGGCCTTGCCCACGCCCACCGTGGTCAGTTGCGCGTCGTCCCCGCCGGGGACGTACAGGTGCCCGAGCGCGGCGGAGTAGGCGATGATGTCCACGCCCTTGGCGGTCTTCACCGCGCCGAGCTTCGCGCCGCCGTGAACGACGTCCAGGGAGACGGCCTGCCCCTCGTCGCAACCAACGAACAGCCAGCCTCGCGGCTCGTCGAGCCCGATCCCGCGCGCTCCCTGGCAGCCGTTGTTCCAGGTCGCGGCCACCGCGCGCGCCTTGAGGTCGACGGCGAAGGTGGTGTCCTTCCAGCTGTGGGTATAGGCCCTGCCGCGCGTCGCATCGATCACCAGGGACTCCGGGCCGTCCGGGAAGGTGATCGACGCCACCGAAGTCAGCGCGGGAGCGGGATTGGAAGTGAAGCGGAAGATCTCGATCGCCTTTCTCCCGGGCTCGGTCACCCAGACCTCGCTGGTCGGTCCCACCCAGCGCACGTAGTCCGGCCCGCCCTGGAGTTGGGCGGTGGCGACGATCTTGCGCGTCGCCAGGTCCACCCCGCTCAAGGTCTTGCGCGTCCGGTCGGAGGCGAACAGGAAGCCGCCCCCCACGTCCGCGGAGGTGGTGCCCTCGCCGTGGCCCTGCCCGCCGCCGGCGCCCGCGCTGAATCCGGAGATCGACTCCACCGCGCCGGTCTTGGGGTCGACGAGGTTCACCCGGCCGGTGGCCCCGGAAGGGACCAGCACCTTGCCCAGCTTCGAGGAGTACCCGAGATCGTCGAAGCCGATGCCGCGATCTCCGCCGGGCATCGCGATGGAGTCGCCTTCGTTTCCCGCGGCCAGGAGGCACAGGGTCACTGCTGCCACGACGCTCATGAAAACCTCCTCGGCGCGGTCGCGACCACGATCGATAGGACAGTTGAATCTCGAGTGTCATCCCAACGTTCAGTTGAAGCAATGGCCGCTCCTGGGTGGAGCCGCCGGCGGTACCGCGCGGCCAGGGCCAGGTGGTTGCCCCCTCGCCGCACGGTCAGCCCCGGAGCCTCGAGTACGGCGCTGGAGGCGGAGGGGGGGACCGCATACCTAGCCCCCTCCCCGCAGGGCGATCCCGGTCACTGCCGCGGCGGCGATCAGCAGCGGCTCGGGCAGCTTCTTCACTTTCCAGAGCAAGACCGCGCTCGCCGCGAGGACGGCGACCGCGGGCCACTCGAACCGGGCCGCCGCTTCGTTCCAGAGCGCGCGACGCCCCAGCACCCAGCAGGCGCCGGCGATGGCCCCGGTGGCGGCGGCGCTCACGCCGTCCACGAAGGCGTTGATGCGGGCATTCTTCGCAAACCGGCGGAAGTGCGGCGCCGGGACGATCACGAACAGGTAGCAAGGGAGGAACACGCCCAGGCTCGCCACCGCCGCCCCCGCCGGGCCCGCCACGAGGTAGCCGATGAACGCGACCGTGATCACTACCGGGCCGGGCGTGATCATCGCCACCGCCACGGCGTCGAGGAACTGCCGCTCCGAGAGCCACCCGAAGTCCCTCACTACGCCTCCGTGGAGGAACGGCACGATCGCCAGCCCGCTCCCGAACACCACCGCCCCGGCCGACATGAAGAACCAGAGAATCTTCCCCAGCGTGCCCAGGCTCGCGGGCCCGGCCAGTCCCGCCAGCAACCAGGGCGGGACTGCCGCCAGCGCCGCGGTTGGCGGCCGGGCCCGGCGCTCGCGCCAGAGCATCACCGCAATGCCGGAGCCGAGGAAGAGCCAGACGATCTCCGTCTCGGTGTACGCGGTCGCCGCGGCGAGCACCGCGAAGACCGCCCACAACGCCCGGTCGCGGCGGAGCGTCAGGCCGGTCAGCTTCACCACGCTGCGCGCGATGATCGCGATCACCGCCGCGCCCACTCCATAAAACGCCCCCTGCATCCACCCCAGCCCGCCGAACGCGAGGTAGGCGGCGGAGAGCCCGAGGACCATCACGAAGGAGGGCAGGATGAACGCGAAGCCGACCAGGGTCGCCCCCGGCACCCCGGCCTTCACCCAGCCCAGGTACATGGCCAGCTGCGCCGCCAGCGGGCCCGGCGCGAGCTGCGCGAGGGCCAGCCCCTCCAGGTAATCCTCGCGGGAGATCCAGCGGCGGCGCTCGACCAGGTCGCGCTGCATGTAGCCGGCGAGCGCGATGGGCCCGCCGAAGCCCAGGGTACCGAGCTGGAGGAAGTACCCCAGCAGTTGCCGGAGCCTGAACGGCTGGAGCGGTCCCTCCACGGCGTCTTCAGCCCTCGAGCGCCGCCGAGGTTCCCATCGCGGTCACGGCTTCACGTCGGTTCATCGCGAGGCTCCTGATGGTCGGTAGGATGCGAACAGCACGTCGAATAGCTCGCCGGCCCGGCGGAGGCGCTCGAGGTCGGCCGGGTGCTTTGCGGCGATCCCGTTGACGACCCGCTGGATCCCGGCCGTCTCGGGATGGCCGTAGCGCCCGTCCTTGAGGTCGATGTCGTGGACGATCTCGCCGAGGGGGCCCAGCCCGCGCTGCTCGAGGTGGAAGTCCCGGATGAGCACCTCGAAGGTGCAGAGGTCCCCGTCGTGCGTGTACTCGCCGCCGAACATGTCGAAGCGGAGCTCTCCGGGCCGGTGCTGGTAGGAGCCGGCATCCACGAAGCGGAACCTGGCCTGGGGGTCGATGAAGCGGCGGATCAGCCACGCGCTCGCCATCCGGTCGATGTGGATCCCGGCCCGGGTGACCCACGTCCGCCGCCGTCCGACGCGCCGCGGTGGCTCCCGCTTCTTCTCCTGTGGGCGGTCGCGGCGCGCGAGACCCTGGAGCAGGAGCTCGGCCGGGCGGCGGCCGGGGGCATCGAAGAAATCGATCTCGGAGATCTCCTCGAACTGCTTGCGGAGCCGCCCCAGCTGGGCCGCCGTCAGCCCGGGCTTCCGCTTCGCCCGGCGGAGCTCCTCCGCCAGCTCGTGCCAGTCCCGCTGTCGCTCCGCCTGGAAGGCGGCCACCAGTTGCACGTCGGTCATCCCGGCCAGGAACGCGCCGTCGAGAATGGACGCCTCGCCCCCCGAGCGCCCGATCTCCTTGGCGATCCAGTCGAGCTGCTCCCTCGCCGCCTCCGAGTGCGGCAAGGCGTAGACCGAGTTCTTCACCGCCACCGCCCCGATGTCTCGAAGGCGGCGCCCGGCCTTCACCCGCAGGTAGTGAGGGCGAGGAGGGATCGCGTGGATCAGGACCAGCCAGCGCTTCGAGACCGCCACGATGACACGCCTATACCAGTTGGGTCATGGCGAACAGGGGATAGATACAGTTGTGATAATGAATTGACCGGCGCGGCGGACGCCGCGAGCGATCAGAAACAGGAGCGCCTCATGCCGGAGCATCGAAGAGCTCACCGCCGGTCCTGCTTCTTGGCTGCGCTCGTTGCGGTCGCCGCGGTGGCCGGCGGGGGCTGCCCGCCCGGCCCGGGCGGAGGCGCGGCACCGGATGCGGTTGCAGAGATTGGCGACGGGCGCCCGTCATCGCTGGACGACCTCTGGTATTCGGCCGAGCGCGATGAGCTGCTCGTCGGGGTCGGGAACCGTGGTTGGGTCTCGGTCGTCACGCGCGTGGACGCGCAATCGCGGTCCTTTCCGGGCCTGTTCGAGCCGCTGTCGGTGGTGGACGGCAACGGGCACCTGTACGTCATCGAGCGCAGCACCTCGACCCTCGCCGTCCTGGACGGCGTGACCGGCGAAATCGTGGGGCGCACGGTCCTGAGCGGTTCGCCGGACTACGTGCGTTATGCGGCCGGTCGATCCGAGATCTGGGTCTCGGAGCCCGGGGCGAACCGGATCGAGATCTTGCAGGAGCCTTCCAGCGCGCCCTTCAACCCGCAGCACGTCGCCTTCGCGGACACGGGTGGCGGGGCCGAAGGGATCGCGCTCAACGAGGCGCGCGACCAGGCCTACACGCACCTGTCGGGCGGGAAGCTGGGGGTCATCTCGATCTCCACGCGGGCGGTGCTCGACCGCTGGTCGACCGGGTGCTTTGGCCTGCACGGCATTCCACGCTTCGACGAGGCGCGGGGGCTGGTGTTCGCGGGCTGCTCGGGTTCGGCGGAGGTGGTCGCTCTTCGGCTGGCGGACGGGAGCGAGGCCGGCCGGCACAAGGGGGTCGGCGGGACGACCATCCTCGCCTACGCGCCGGCGCTCGGGCACTTCTACCTTCGGGGCGATCCGGGCGTCCCCGTCCAGGCGCTTGGCGTGAGCGCGGCGGGGACGTTCACGGTGTTGGGGACGTTCGACGCCGCCACCAACGGGCACTGCGCGGCGGCCGACGACCAGGGCGCGCTCTGGGTCTGTGACGCCGACAGCGGGCGGTTGCTGCGGTTCACCGATCCGTTCGCGCCCACGCCCTGAGAGGCTCTTCGCGGCTCACAAGCGAGCAAGACGAGCACGGTAGCGGCTGTCAGCGCCCGGTGCACGGCGCAGCTCCTGTATTTCACGAATTGCAGCGGCAACTGGACTATCTGAGTACGAGCGAGCTGAGCTTCAACCCCCTCCGCCCGAGCTCCCCCCGCAGGCGCGCCAGTTCCTGAGACGGCGGCGGGCCGTTCTTCCCGCGCACCGTCACTGCCACCTCACGCGGACCGGTGCGCTCCAGCAGGACCTCCGCCTGGAACGCGCCGCCCGCGGAGAGCTCCAGCTGCGGGCGGCCGGAGCGCAGGAAGACCTCGATGCGCTCCACCAGCTTCATCGCGCTCTCTACCCGTGAGGGGTGGGCCTTCTCATCGCCGGGCTCGGCGGCGTGAGCGGTGGGCGCGGGTGGCTGCGGAATCGGGGATTGCTCCAGCGCCTGGGCGAGGCGCTCTCGTACGCCGCGGGAGGATGGCGGTTCATGCGACCGGTGTGTCTCCGCGGTGTGCCGGTTCACGTCCGCGAGCTCGTGCACGTGCGCCGCATGTTCCACCCGGGCGCGCTGCAACTCGCGCGCGTTGGCGGCGTGGCCCACCTGCGCGCGCTGGAGCGCCTGCGCGGTCGTCGCGTGGGCGGCGCCGCGCGAGGCGAGGGCGCTCTGCGCGACGGGCTTCCCCGGCGCGGTGGGGCGGGCAGGCACCTTCGGGAACGGTTGTCTGGGTCGGGAGGGCGGACCGGCGGGGTCGGTTCGTTCGGCGCGCATGGGTGACCCGGAGCAGCAGGGCGCGTGCCACGGCCCAACCCCCGGAAACCACGTGTCCTCGCCTGCGCGCGACCGTCCCGCGAGCGAGAGGGCCCACTCCGAATGGATGTCGCCGAATACGCGACGACGTGCTTACGTCCCACGACCATATGCGCAAGGTCCTCTCCCTCGCTGCCGTCGTGGTGGTCGCATCGCTGTACGCCGGGTGCGCGCAGCTCACGAAGACGCTCAAGAGCGCCTTCCAGCTCCCCTCCCTGACGTTCAAGACCGTTTCCTTGTCGAACGTGACGCTCGACCAGGCCACCGTCCAACTGGCCTTCCAGCTCAACAACCCGAACCCCATCGGCCTCACCGTGTCCTCGGTGAGCTACTCCTTCTTCGTGGAGGGCAAGCAGGTGGTGGCCGGGAGCCCGCCCAACGGGATCTCCATCCCCTCCTCGGGCAGCAAGGAGCTCGTCTTCCCCGCCAACGTGAAGTTCGCCGACGTGGCGCCGGTGGTGATGACGTTCCTGACCAAGGACAACGCCGCCTACCGCGCCGAAGGCTCCATCGGCCTGAAGACCCCGCTCGGCGTCTTCTCCGTCCCGCTCAAGCAGGAAGGCACCTTCCCCATCCCGAAGCTGCCGCAGGTGTCGCTCGAGCCGCCCCGCCTGAAGGACGTGACCCTCACCTCGGCCACGCTGGAGTTGCCCCTGGTGGTCACCAACCCGAACGAGTTCGGGATCCCCGTGAACGGGATCTCCGGGGCAGTGATCGTCGCCGGCTCCAAGGTGGGCACGGTCTCCAGCCCAGACTTCGGCTACATCGCCCCCAAGGACAAGAAACCCGTCAACCTCCCCGTCACGATCAACTTCGCCCAGGCCGCCACCGCCGCCGCCGCCCTCCGGAAGGGCACGGCCACCGTCGCCATCGACGCCGAGGTCAAGTCCGGGCACCTGGCCTTCCCCCTCCACCTGGAGAAGAAGCTCGCCCCATAGGGGAACTTCCGTCGGCAGGTGGACGTTGCACTGGCTCAAACGGGACGGCTTCGTGCTAGGAACACCCCCCGCGTGCGTATCCCCGCCCGCGCAGTCATACCTGAAGGGATAGGAGTCACATGAAACTGATCATCGCTTGCGCGGCCACCGCCGCGCTCCTCGTTGGTTGCAGTCAGCAGGCAGAGGCCGATCTCGCGACGTGCAAGTCAGACCTGTCCAAGGCCCAGGCCGACGCCACGTCTGCGAAGACCGCTGCCGATCAGAAGGTCGCCGCCCTCGAGGCGCAGCTCAAGACGGCGCAGGACCAGCTCGCCGCCAACCAGAAGGCCGCGGACGACGCCACCAAGGCCGCCGACGACAAGATGACGGCCGACAAGGCTGCCGCGGGCAAGGCCGCCGCCGGCAAGGCCGCCGCCGCGAAGAAGTCCGCCGCCGAGACGAAGGAGGCCGTCGAGAAGGCGGACGTGAAGACGCAGACGCAGACCAAGGACGCGACCACGCAGCAGAAGGCCAAGGCGGCCGGTTTCTGATCGCCGTTCATCCAGGGAGCCAACCATGAACCTTCGCTCTGCCATCGCGGCGGCCACGCTGGGCGCCGTCGCCATCCTGACCTCGTGCGGCCTCTTCGGAGGCGACACCTACACACTGAGCACCGGCACCTACAAGGTGTCGTCCGCGACGCTGGCCTCGACGACCGACGAGTGCGGGCTGCTGGGCGCCTACACGGACCCCGCCAAGGTGATCGGGATGACGATCAACGGGACCACCGTGACCTTCAACCTGGCCAATGACCCCGCGGCCCCGTCCAACACGCTGCCGACCGCCACCATCAACGGCAACTCCATCGAGACGCCGGTGGAGGCCAACTACACGGTGGCCTTCGGCACCACCTGCGTGACGCGCATCCACCGGAACGTCATCGGCGACATCACCGCCAACGACGCCGGCGCGCTGACGCTCTCGTTCTCGGTCGCCACCGAGAGCGGGAACTGCTCGTCGGGCACGTCCTTCTCGGCCGTTCCCTGCACCTCGAGCTACCACTTCCTCATTACCAAGCAGTAGTCGCTTCACCTCACTGGCGGCCCGGGCGCCCGCGCGGCGTCCGGGCCGTCGTGTTTTCGGGGCGTTGAATTCCCCGGCCGGACCGCCCGTCCCACCAGGTCGATGCTGCCCGCCGCCGCCGTCCTCGCGCTGAGCCTGACCGCCTCCCCGGCCTGTACCCTGCCGCACCTCGCGGCGGACCTGGGGTGGACGAAAGGCGAACGGCTCACCTACGGCGTCGCCATGCTCGGGGGCGGCCGGGGCGGAAGCTGCACGCTCAGCGCCACCAGCCAGGGAGCGGCGCTCGAGCTGTCGGCGGAGGGCCTGCTCAGCATCCCGCTCGTCAAGGTGCGGGGCAGCGCGCATTCATGGGTCGGTCCGCAGACGCTCAGGCCGCGGCGGTTCCAGGACGAGCTGGACGGTGAAGGGCCGCCTCGCATCAGCCGCGGCGACTTCGAGCGGCCCGGGCTGGCGTTCCGCGTCGAGTGGAGCAACGGGAGCCGCCAGGGCATGAACGCCTTCGTCAAGGGCGGGCCGGTGTTCGACGCGGTCTCCGCCATCTACTCCCTGCGCTCCATGGACCTCGCCCCGGGCGCCGGCTTCTGCTTCGACGTCGCGGGCGGCGGCCGCTACTGGCGGCTGAGCGGCCACCGGGCGGGCGGGGAAGAGCGCGTCGACACGCCGGCCGGCAGCTTCCAGGCCTTCCGCCTGGAGGCGACCGCCACGCGCGCGGACGACGCCTCCGTCCACTACCAGGTCCGCCTGTGGGTCTCCACCGACGCCCGCCGCCTCCCGGTGGCGCTGGAGGTCGGGACCGGCATCGGCCCCGTCCGCGCCACGCTGGAGCGCGTGGGCCCGTAAACGTTCAGTGCCCGGCCGAGTGCTGCCCGAAGCCTCCCGGCTGGTAGGCGCCCGGGGCGGCCCCGGTGACGTCGTTCACCGCCGCCGGGCAGGTCAACATCACGTTGGGGTCCGCCAGGATGGCGCCCTGCGACCAGTCCCGGTCCACGAACAGCAGCGCGTCCTTGATCACCACCTGGGACACGTCGTTGTTCATCTCGAACAGCCGCCCCTTCACCATCACCCGCCCGCCCTTGGGCAGCGCGTAGAGGTCCGTGTACTGCTGGTCCAGGAGCCTGGCGGTGATGACCGCCTTGGCCCGCTTCTGGGACCCGAAGAGGGACATCACGCCCTTCGGCATCTTCGCGTCGGGGTCCGGCGTCATCATGAAGGGGTTGGCGGGCGCCGGCTCGGTCCACTGGAGGTGGGCGACGATGCCGCCCTGCTCGACCATCAGCGCGGGCCCGTTCTTCCGGCCCTTGATGGGCGCGCGGCGCTCGGCGCCCACGTCGATGACCTGCAACCCGCCCCAGGTCACCTGCCGGTCCAGGTACGTGTCCCGGAACGCCATCCCCGCGGTGCCCGCCGCCGCCGTGGTGGCCGCCCCCACCTCGTCCTTCAGCCGCTGCCGCAGCATCTCGTAGCTGAAGTACGCGCTGTCGATGTGCTGCACCCCGTCCGCGAGGTACTTCAGCTTCGCCATGTCGATGATGCCGACCGTCTTGTTCACTTGCGCCGCGGTGACCAGCCACTCGCGCGGCATCCGCCCGTCGATCAGCACCCGCCGCACCATGGCCAGCAGGTACACCGACCCCGGGAAGCGCTGGCTGTCCATCTGCATCGCGAACGACTGCCCCAGCGCGGGGTCCAGGTAGAACCGCTCGTCCTTCTTGTGCAGGTAGGGGGCGATCTCCCCCAGCGCCACGTAGAGCGCGCCGGTGAGCTGCAGGCAGGGCATCCCCTCCACCTCCCCGCTCATCAGCAGCCGGTTCACCTTGGAGAACTTGAAGCGGCGGTCCAGCTCCTGCTCGCGGAAGAGGGGCGGCTTGGAGCCGCCGAACAGGCCGGCGCCGACCTGGGCGAAGGCGGTGGAGGAGAGGAGGAGGGCGAACAGGAGGGCAGCGCGGCGCATGGGGGGACCTCAGCTCAGGCCGAACCTACCACGGGCGGCGGGGGCGGCCGGACGCGCAGGACCAGCAGCACGGGCACCAGCTCCAGCGCCGCCGCCACCGCGAACAGCCAGTGTCCGCCCAGCGCGCCGTAGCCCGCGCCCGCCGCCGGGTAGCCGATCATCCCGCCCACCCCGAACGTCACCGCCGCGAACAGCGCCTGCCCGGAGGCGCGCAGGTGCGGCGGCACCCTCCGGGACAGCGCGGAGACGCTCGCCGTGTAGAACGCGCCGAACGTCATCCCGTGCAGCACCTGCACCAGCACCATCGCCACCGGGCCGCTGACGAAGGACATCAGCAGCCACCGCAGCGCGCTCGCCGCGAACGACAGCGAGAGCACGTGCCGCGGCTGCATCCGCCCCAGCGTCTCCGGATACACCAGCAGCACCACCACCTCCGCGACGACCCCCAGGCCCGCGCCCATCCCCACCACCGAAGGACTCAGCCCCAGCTCGCCGGCGTGGATGGCGAAGAAGCCGTGGTACGGCGTGCTGGCGATCCAGTGCAGCGCGGTGCAGGCGAGCAGGAGGGCGATGTCGCGCTGGCGCAGCAGGCCTAGCCCGGCCAGTGGAGAGACTCCGTCCGCGGGCGTGGACCGCGCGCGGAGGGTGAGGCTCCAGCCGAAGGCGGCGAACATCAGCGCCAGCGGTACCCACACCGCCCGCGCGTCCACCTTCGACACCATCTGCCCGAACGCCGTGGTGGAGAGGACGAAGCCGATGGAGCCGAACAGCCGGAGCCGCGAGTAGCTCCCGCCGGCCACCTCCACCCGCCGCAGCGTCAGGCTGTCCGCGAGGGTGGGGATCGACGAGGCGGAGAACGCGTAGGCGACGGCCGTGGCCAGGAGCGCCGGGAACGCCCGCGCCCACAGCAGCGGCAGGAAGCCCAACCCCGCCCCCAGCGCGACGGCGGAGAGCACGCGATCCGCGCGGCCGCTGCGGTCCGCCAGGCGTCCCCACATGGGCGGCGCCAGCAGCATCAGCAGCGGGCTCATCGCCTGCAGCCATCCCACCTGAGAAGGGGAGATCTGGAGCGACCGGTAGTAGGCCGGGAGGAAGGGAAGGATGATCCCCACCGTGGCGAAGTGGATCAGGTAGTACCCGCCCAGCGGCACCGCCCCGGCGACTCGCGTCTCCTCGTGGTGCTTCACCGCGGCAGCCCGAGCCGGTTGGCCACGTCCGGCAGGTGCTGGCGCAGCAGCGCCGCCAGCTGGTTCCCGTCGATCAGCTCCACGCCCCCGCCCTGCGCCAGCAGCTTCGCCTCGTCGGAGAAGGTGGCGACGGTGAGCACCACCGCCTTGCTGAGCTGTTCGTGGCGGGCGGTGTCCAGCGCGGCCTGGACCTGCGCGCTCTCCACCGCGCCCGCCTCGGGGAGGAGCAGGCAGCGGATGTAGACCTTCTGTCCGGTGACGGGGGTGGGATCCTCCATCCGCAGGTCGAACCGGCCGGGGAGCTGCTCGGTGCTGGCGCCGGTGAAGCCCAGCTCGTTGAAGAGGCGGCCGGCCACGCTCCCCAGCTCCTCCAGCCCCAGGCGGGCCACGCCCTGCGCCTCGGGGGAGAGGCCCCCGGAGCCGATGGTCTCCGTGGGGCCGCCCCGCGCGAAGAGGGCGAGCGACAAGAAGATCGCGAGCAGCACGACCCCGGCGATGAGGACCGGTCCCATGGCGGAGTCTTCGCCTTTAGCACACCGGCGATTCTTGTTAGGGTGCGCGCCGCCCATGGCCCAGCCGGAAGGACCCCCCGAGGTCACCATCACGCCGGTCCAGAACGAGGGCGATCTGGCGCAGGCGCTCGCGATCCGCGAGGTCGTGTTCATCGAGGAGCAACACGTCCCCGAGGCCGAGGAGCGCGACGCCGAGGACGCCCGCGCGTACCACGTGCTCGCGATGCACGGCGGCCACGCCATCGGCACCGGGCGCGTGGTGGATCTGCCGGAGCCGCCGCCCGGAGAGTCCGGCCGCTGGGCCCGCGTGGGCCGGATGGCGGTGCTGCAGACCAGCCGGAAGTTGGGCGTGGGGTCGAAGATCCTCCACGCCCTGGAGACGGAGGCGCAGCGCCGGGAGGCGAAGGGCATCGTGCTGCACGCCCAGCTCACCGCGCTCGACTTCTACAAGCAGCACGGGTACCAGCCGGTGGGCGCGGTGTTCGAGGAAGCGGGGATGCCGCACCTGGTGATGCAGAAGAAGCTCTAGGGATTTTCGGAGGGGTGACGAACATGAAGCTGTCGAAGCGACTGGAAGCGGTGATCGCCGAGCGGAGCCTGCTCAAGCACCCGTTCTACCGGGCGTGGTCGGAGGGGCGGCTGACGAAGGAGATCCTGCGCGACTACGCCGGCCAATACTTCGCCCAGGTGAAGGAGTTCCCGCGCTTCGTCTCCGCGGTGCACAGCCGCTGCCCGGAGATCGAGGCGCGGAAGATGCTCACCGAGAACCTGGCGGACGAGGAGATCCACGGCAAGGACCACCCGGAGCTGTGGATGCAGTTCGCCGAAGGGCTGGGCGCCACCCGCGACGGCGTGCGCTCGGAGCGGCCGCTGCCGGAGACCTCCGCGTCGGTGGAGAAGCTCTTCGAGCTCACCTCGCGCGAGTGGACGCAGGGCCTGTGCGCGCTGTTCGCCTACGAGTCTCAGGTGCCGGAGGTGGCGCGCACCAAGATCGACGGGCTGAAGGCGTTCTACGGGATCGACGACGCCCGCACCCTGGAGTTCTTCACCGCGCACATGAAGTACGACGTGCGGCACTCGGAGGCGGTGGCGGCGCTGATCGACCGGCACTGCGAGCCGGAGAGCGCCGAGCGCGCCACCCGCGAGGCGGCGGACGCCCTCTGGACGTTCCTGGACGGGATGTGCCGGCAGGCGGGCATCGCCTGCGCCTGAGCGCGGGTCCGCGGGATGGACGCGCGCCACTTCGGAGTCGCCGAGGCGAACCGCTACGTGCCCCTGCTCCAGCGGACGTTCACGCTGGTGCGGGCGGAGCTGCAGCGGCTGCAGGAGATCGACCGGCTGCTGGAGCGGTCCGCCTCCCCGGCCCCGGACCGGCTGGCGGAGGAGCGCGCGGCGCGGATCAGGCACGTGGAGGGGGAGCTGCAGACCCTGGCCGACCTGGGCATCGAGGTGAAGGCGCTGGACGGGCTGGTGGACTTCCGGGCGCTGCTGGACGGGAGGACGGTCTACCTGTGCTGGCGCTTCGGCGAGGAGAAGGTGGAGCACTGGCACGAGCTGGACTCGGGGTTCGCCGGCCGCCGGCCCATCCAGGAGACGGACGCCTTCGCGCCGACCTACGACGCGTGAGCGACGCGTGGTAGACCGCGGGGCGATGGGAGCGCTCAGCGGGCGGCGGGTCGCGGTCGGGGTGGGGGGCGGGATCGCCGCCTACAAGGCCTGCGAGCTGGTCCGCGAGCTGCGGCGCCGCGGCGCCGAGGTCCGGGTCGCGCTCACCGCCGCCGCCCAGCAGTTCGTCACCGCGCTCACGTTCCAGTCGCTGTCGGGGCACCCGGCGCTCACGGACTACTTCGACCCCGGGCAGGAGGCGCTGTTCGGGCACCTCCACCTGGCGCGCTGGGCGGAGCTGTACGTGCTGGCGCCCGCCACCGCGGACCTGCTGGCGAGGGTGCGGGCGGGGATGGCGAACGACGCGGTGACGACGTCGCTCTTGGCGTTCCGGGGGCCGGTGGTGCTGGCGCCGGCGATGAACGTGGCGATGTACGAGAACCCGATCACGCAGGAGAACCTCCGGGCGCTGGCCGCGGACAAGCGCTACCAGGCGGTCGGGCCGGACTCGGGGCTGCTGGCGGACGGGGACGTGGGGCCGGGGAGGCTGGCGGAGGTGACGGAGATCGCCGCCGCCTGCGAGCGCGCGCTGGGTGGCGCTGGGACGCTGGCCGGGAAGAAGGTGCTGATCACCGCCGGCCCCACCCGCGAGCCCATCGACCCGGTGCGGTTCATCTCCAACCCGTCGACCGGGAAGATGGGGATGGCGCTGGCGCACGAGGCGCGCATTCGGGGTGCGGCGGTGACGGTCGTGCTGGGGCCGGTGGCGGAGGCCGCGCGCGACGGGCTGGAGGTGGTGGACGTCCGCACCGCCGAGGAGATGGCCGCCGCGGCGCTGGCCCGGGCGGGCGAGGCGGACTTCTTCGTCGCCACCGCGGCGGTGAGCGACTACCGGCCCCGCCACGTCTCTCCCCAGAAGATCAAGAAGTCGGACGGGCCGGAGGTGCTGGAGCTGGTGCGCACGCCGGACGTGCTGCTGGAGGTGTCGAAGCAGGTCCGGCAGGCGGCGCGGCGCCCGGTGCTGGTGGGCTTCGCCGCGGAGACCGACCGCGTGCTGGAGTACGCGCGGAAGAAGCTGGCGGAGAAAGGCCTGGACTTCGTGGTAGCCAACGACGTGTCGGAGGCCGGCGCCGGCTTCGGTTCGGACACCAATCACGTGCACGTGCTATCGGCGGCCGGCCCGCTGGTCGAGCTG
>DASRBA010000186.1:0-3443 GCA_035637895.1 Myxococcaceae bacterium | reverse complement strand
GAGAAGAAGATCCGCACCCGCGTCAAGAAGCAGATGGAGAAGACCCAGAAGGAGTACTACCTGAATGAGCAGATGCAGGCCATTCAGAAGGAGCTGGGCGAGCGGGACGAGTTCAAGAACGAGATCCAGGAGATCGAGGAGAAGCTCAAGACCAAGCGGATGAGCAAGGAGGCCACGCTCAAGGTCAAGAAGGAGCTGAAGAAGCTCCGGATGATGAGCCCGATGAGCGCGGAGGCCACCGTCGTCCGCAACTACATCGACTGGATCCTGTCGCTGCCCTGGTACGAGGAGACCAAGGACCGGCTGGACGTGAACGAGGCCGAGCGCGTCCTCAACGAGGACCACTACGGCCTGAAGAAGGCCAAGGAGCGCATCCTCGAGTACCTCGCCGTGCAGGCGCTGGTGCAGAAGCTGAAGGGCCCCATCCTGTGCTTCGTGGGCCCGCCGGGCGTGGGGAAGACCTCGCTGGCCAAGTCCATCGCCCGCGCGACGGGGAGGAAGTTCGTCCGGCTCTCGCTGGGCGGCGTGCGCGACGAGGCGGAGATCCGCGGCCATAGGCGCACGTACATCGGCGCGATGCCGGGCAAGCTCATCCAGTCGCTGAAGAAGGCGGGGTCCAACAACCCGGTCTTCCTGCTGGACGAGATCGACAAGATGTCCACCGACTTCCGCGGCGATCCGTCCGCGGCGCTGCTGGAGGTCCTGGACCCGGAGCAGAACCACACCTTCAACGACCACTACCTGGACCTCGACTACGACCTGTCCAAGGTGATGTTCATCTGCACCGCCAACACGCTCCACGGCATCCCCGGCCCGCTGCAGGACCGCATGGAGGTGATCCGGATCGCCGGGTACACCGAGATGGAGAAGATGTCGATCGCCAAGCGGTACCTGCTGCCCAAGCAGAAGGAGGCGAACGGCCTGGCGGACGTGCCGGTGGCGCTGACCGACGGGGCCATCCGCACCGTCATCCACCGCTACACGCGCGAGAGCGGGGTGCGGTCGCTGGAGCGCGAGGTGGCGTCCATCTTCCGCAAGGTCGCCCGCGACGTGCTCAAGAACGGCAAGCGGCCCATCGAGGTCGACCGCAAGCTGACGATGAAGTACCTGGGCGTGCCCAAGTTCCGCCACGGCGAGCTGGAGCACGAGGACCAGGTGGGCATCGTCACCGGGCTGGCCTGGACCGAGCTGGGCGGCGAGTTGCTCACCACCGAGGCCACGGTGATGCCGGGCAAGGGCAAGCTGATCATCACCGGCAAGCTGGGCGAGGTGATGCAGGAGTCCGCCCAGGCGGCGATGAGCTACGTGCGCGCCCGCGCGGAGCGCTTCGGCATCGACAAGAAGTTCTCCGAGCAGAACGACATCCACATCCACCTGCCCGAGGGCGCCATCCCCAAGGACGGCCCCTCCGCCGGCGTGACCATGGCCACCGCGCTGGTCTCCGCGCTGGCGAAGATCCCGGTGCGCCGGGACATCGCCATGACCGGGGAGATCACCCTGCGCGGGCGGGTGCTGCCCATCGGCGGGCTGAAGGAGAAGGCGCTGGCCGCCCACCGCGCGGGCATCAAGACCGTGCTCATCCCCAAGGCGAACAAGAAGGACCTGAAGGAGATCCCCCGGCGGGTGCGGGCCGCCCTGCGCATCGTCCCGGTGGAGTACGTGGACGAGGTGCTGCGCGAGGCGCTGGTGCTGGAGCACCCGGAGGAGTTCTTCCGCAAGATCGGCACGGTGGGCACGTCCGCCGAGGTGACGGTCTCCAAGGCCCCGGAGCCTTCTCCCTCGCCCGAGCCGCAGCCCGCCGCGTGAAGGCGCTCCTGGGAGTGGGAGTGGCCCTGGCGGCGGCGCTGGGCGGCGCGTGCGCCAAGCGCCCGGCGTGCCGAGAGGGGCAGGAGGCGGCGTCCGTGCGATCGGCGCCCTCGGCGGTCGCGGGGCAGCGCATCCACGCCCACGCGCACAACGACTACGAGCACCCCCACCCGCTGCAGGACGCGCTGGACCAGCGCTTCTCCAGCGTGGAGGCGGACGTCTACTTCGACGGCGGGAGCTTCAAGGTCGCGCACAACTCGTGGGACGCGTCCAAGGGCTCGCTGAAGGAGCTGTACCTGGACCCGCTGCAGGCGCGGGTGGACGCCGGCGGGTCGGTGTACGGGGACGGCGAGCCGTTCACGCTCTGGATCGACATCAAGGACTCCAACCCCGCGATGCCGGACGCGCTGCGGGGGCTGCTGGACGGGTTCTCCATGCTGTCGCGGTTCACCGACCAGGGGACCACGCCGGGGCCGGTCACCGCGGTGCTGACGGGTGACGCGGGGATGAAGGCGGCGCTGGTGGCCGCTCCCGACCGCCGCGCCGTCCGCGACAGCAACGACTACGCGCCGGACGACCCGCCCGCCGACGGGCGCTGGGGCTTCTACGCGCTCTCCTGGGGCGACTACCTGGGCTGGGGCGGGTCCGGCGAGCTGCCGGAGGAGGACCGGGCGCGGATGGCCTGCATCATGGACAACGCCCACGCCTCCGGGCGGAAGGTCCGCTTCTATGCCACCCCGGACCGGGCCGAGGACTGGCAGGCGGAGCTGGCCAACGGGACGGACTACATCAACACGGATCACCTGGCGGAGCTGAGCGCGGTGCTAGCCTCGGCGCCGTGAGCGCGCTCCTCGCCCTGGTGCTGGCCGCCGCGGACCTGACGCCCCCGCCGACGGTGGAGTCCCCGGATCCGCCGCCGGCCGAGGTGAAGGCGGCGCCGAGGGTGGAGCCGGAGCCCGAGTCAGAGCCGGACCCGACCGCGCAGCTGACGTTCGGGGCCCTCTCCGCCGCGAACGGCCTCTGGGTCGGCCTGAACACCACCGCGTCCTTCGGCGGCTTCATCGGGTCGGGCGCCGGGTTCGCGGTGGGGGGATTGCTCGGCCTGGGGGCGGGGATCGGCCTCACCTATTACACCTGGGGCTTGACCGGGGACTGGGGTCGGGCGCTGCTGCTCGATTCGCTGATGACGGCGGGGGCGTTCGGGGGCATCTGGGTGGCCAGCCGGCGCTTCGTGCCGACCAACGAGATCCGATACGCCATCGCCGCGGGGCTCGACGTGGCGTGCACGGCGGGCGCGGTGGCCCTCGCGCTCCACGTGAAGCCCCGCACCGAGTCGGTGTGGCTGGCCGACTCCCTGGCGGTGTGGGGCGCCGTGGTGGGTAACCTGCTGGTCGGGGTCGTGGAGGCGCCGGAGCACGACCCCATGAACCTCATCCTGGGCGGCGCGGCGGCGGGCGGGCTGGCGGGCGGGCTGCTGGCGTTCTCCGCCAGCCGGATGAGCGCCCGCAGGTTCTGGATGGCGAACGGAGGGGCGCTGCTGGGTGGGTTGCTGCTGAGCGGCGCCCTGTGGCTGGTGGAGCTCGCGCGCGACGGTCAGGGGCCGGCGTTCCAATCGGCCGTCCCGGCGGTGGGCGGGG
>DASRBA010000185.1:0-4478 GCA_035637895.1 Myxococcaceae bacterium | reverse complement strand
GCGCAGGTGTACTCCAGCTCCCAGATCTCCTTGTCGGGGAAGTTGAGCTTGATGGAGCCGGTCTCCGGGTTCACGTCCAGGTAGAGGTTGTGCTTGCAGGAGACGAACAGGCAGGGGCGCGGGCCGTTCATGCAGTCCGCCCGGGTCTTCGGCCGCTGCGTGTCGATGTACCGGAGCAGTTCCTCCTCCTCCGGGTCCACCTCGCCGGAGAGGCGGCGGCGCCGCAGCTCGCGGGCCATCTCCTTGCGCGACATCGTCTTGGAGCGCTTCCGCTCCTGGAGCGCGGGGTTCTCGTCCGGCGCTTCTGCCTCTTCCTTCAGCTCGCTCATGTCCCCTCCCTCATTGGTACGGCGGAATGCGAGTCCCCGGCGGGCGCGACGGTCACCGCGCTCCCCAGCCGGGCCAGGTCCTTCAGCAGGTCCTCGGAGCGGCGGCGCAGGTCGGTCAGCTCCGCCTCCAACTCCTTCTTGCGCCGGTCGCCGAAGGCGCGGAACCGGAGCTCGTGCTGGAAGCCGGAGAGCACCCCGTCCACCCCGCGGTCGATCTCGTCGATGGAGTTCTTGAAGAAGACGAAGGAGCGGCGGATCTCCTCCAGGGTGAGGCCCTCCGCCATCATCTTCTTGATCGCGTTGATGCGGCGGACCGCCCCCACCGGGTAGAGGCCCTGGCTGCCGCGGTGCTTGCCCTTGCGGCCGACGCGGCGGCTGCGCGGGAGCAGGCCGGCCTGCACGTACTTGCGGAAGGTCCCTTCGGAGAGGGCCACGCCGCGCGGGGCGAAGATCTCCAGGATCGCCTTCGCCGGCAGGCCGCCGGCGTGCTGCGCCTCGATCCGAGCGATCTCCTCAGGGCCCAGGATGTCCATTTGAGGGTTCTATTGAATAGCTGCCATTGACTGGCGGGGGATGAGTACTCTGTATTGAATGGAGAAGTCAAGCGCTCGTACAGCTGGATGGAAAAGTGGCGGGCGGGCGCGTCAGGGAGTCAACGGAGCGGGGTTCCGCGGAGCGCTACTTGCGGAACTCGTGCTCGACCACCGCGTCCTTGCCGGCGCGGATGTTCACCGTGGTCTCGTAGGAGCCCCACGTGTGATCGAGGCGGACCTTGTGGGCGCCGGCGGGGAGCTTGCGCGTGGCGGAGCCCTCGACGTCCTTCCAGTGCTTGCCGTCGATGGAGACGGAGGCGTAGGGGCGGACGCGGATGATCAAGGCGCCGGTGGCCGTGGCCTCCGGAGCGGTGTTCGCGGCGGCGGCGCCGCCCTTGTCCGGCGTCGTCGCGGCGACCGGCCCGGGCTCGCCCGCCTTGTTCGGCGCAGGCGCGCCGTCGCCCTTCTCCGGCGTCGCCGGCGCGGATGCGGGAACGAGATTCGGCGCAGCCGCGCCGCCCTTCTCCGGCGTCGCCGGCGCGGATGCGGGGACGGGATTCGGCGCAGCCGCGCCGCTCTTGTCCGGCGCCGCCGGCGCGACCTTGCCCGTCTTCTCCGGCGCGGACGCGGCGGCACCCTCCCCCGCGGGGGCGGAGAGCGACTGCGACACGACGATCGTGATCGCCGCGGCGGCGATCCCCACCGCCAGCAGCCCGGTGCCCATGAGCGCGCGCCGCATCCCCACGGTCGCGCGCGGGCGGCGGGGCGTGGCGGGGATCGCCATCGTGGCCGGGGGCATGGGCGGCGCGGCCTTCGGGCCGGAGCCGCGGCCGGCCGGCGTGGACAGGTCCGCGATCACCTTCGGCAGCGAGGAGCTCGACCTCCGCACGGGCGTCGGGGCGGGCTCCGCGGAAGCGTCCGTGGTGGCGGTGGGCGACGCTCCCGGCGGCGCCGACATCGCCGGCATCTCCAGCGTGGGCGCGGAGGGATTGCTCTTCACCTCCGTCTTCGGCCGCGACCGCTCCACCACGTTGGTGGCCGCGTGCATGTCCTCATCCGGCGACGCGTTCAGCTGCGGAGGCGCCGCCGCCGCCGCGCCCACCTGCGCCGTCGGCTCCTTCCGCGGCGGTGGCTCCGCCCCACCCTCCGGCGCCGGGACCCTCGCCTCCTGGGCCAGCTCCTCCGCGTAGAGCTTCCTCAGGTACGCGCCCAGGTCCGTGTCGTCGACGGACTTCGCGTGCGACAGGACGAACCCCGCCAGCGCGCGCTCCATCTCCTGGCCGTCCTGGTACCGCTGCGCCGGGTCCCGCTCCAGCGCCTTCATCACCACCGCGCTGAGCGCCTCCGGCACGTCGGGGTTCAGCCTCGAGGGCGGCGCGATGGCGCTGGACTGGACCGCGCGCAGCACCGCCACGTCCGAGTCCCCGTCGAACAGCCGCCCGCCGGTGAGGTTCTCCCAGAGCACGATCCCCAGCGCGAAGAGGTCCGTCCGCCCGTCCAGCGCCTCCCCGCGCGACTGCTCCGGGGACATGTACGCGAACTTCCCCTTGAGCACGCCCGCCGCGGTGCTCGAGGCGCTGTGCTTGGCCACCCCGAAGTCGGCGAGCTTCACCGCGCCGTCGAACGAGAGCAGCACGTTGTGCGGCGTCACGTCGCGGTGGACGAGGTTGAGCGGCTTGCCCTTGTCGGCCAGCCGGTGCGCGTACCCCAGCCCGCGCGCGACCTCCGCGCCCACGTGCGCCACCAGCGTGGGCGACATGGGGTCCACCATCTCCTTGGCGCGCCGCCGCACGTCCCACAGCGAGTGGCCGCGGACCAGCTCCATCGCCAGGTAGAAGGTGTCCTGGTGCTTGTCGAACTCGAACACCTGCACCAGGTTGGCGTGGTTCAGCCGCGAGGCGACGCGCGCCTCGGCGATGAACATCTGCACGAACTGCTCGTCCCCGGCGAGGAACGGCCGGATCCGCTTGATGGCGACGTCCTTCTCGAACCCCTCCGGCCCTCGCGAGGAGGCGAGGTAGATCTCCGCCATCCCACCTTCGGCAATCTTGCGGCGCACGACGTACTTCCCGATCGGCGTGCCCTCCGCGAGCATCAGAACTTCACCGACACCTTGATCACCGAGTTCGCCTTCACCTCCACGCGCTCGGTGCGGGTGCCGTGCTCGGGGTGCGTGAACTTGCACTGGTACACGCCCACCGGGAGCTCCTTGTCCGCGAACGGGGTCGCCCCCAGGTCGTACGCGCCGCAGGAGACGTTCGCCCACGGCGTCACCGCGAAGCGGACCTTCCCCTTGGCCACCTTGGTGTTCGGACCCAGCCGGTCCAGCCGGAGCAGCTCCTCCTGCGACGGTTCCTTCCCCACGTGCACGGACTCGTTGAGCGTGGCGTAGCCGGGGTAATCCAGCCGCACCGCCACCTCGGAGCTCGAGACCAGCAGGAAGGTCCTCGGCGTGCGCCCCGCGGGCTCGCCGTCCAGGAAGATCGCCGCGCCCGACGGCTCCGAACGCAGCGTCAGCTCCACCTTGGGCGCCTCGTCGCCCGTGCCCGAGCCCGACCCGCCGTCCACCCCGGCCTGGGGGGTGGGCACCGCGACGGGGGGGTTGGTGGACGACTGCTGCTGGTTCTTGTCCGGGTCCAGCCGCAGCGGGCCCAGCGTCAGCTCGCCCGTCTCCGGGATGGTGACCGAGGTGTGCTTGTCCAGGTAGCCGCGCTTGCCCACCACCAGCGGGAACTCCCCGGCCGGCGACCTGGGGAGCACGCACGGCGTGAGGTCGGTCAGCGGCCGGTTGTTGAAGAGGACGGTGGCGCCCACCGGCTCGGAGACGATGTGGACGATGGCGTCGCCCGGCGCCTTCTTCCCGGGCCGGACGGCGAAGTACGCCGCGCTCCCCATCACCACCAGCGCGGCCACCACCGCGGCGATGGGGACGATGGGCACCCGCGGCGACCTGGCGGCGGAGGACGCCTTGCGGTTCCCGGCCCGCCCCCGGTCGTCGACGGTGTACGGCGCGCCGGAGTCGGTGGTGTTGCCGGAGCCGGAGAAGGCGGCGGACTCGCCCGTCTCGCGGCGGTCCTCGGCCAGCCCCAGGAACCGGCCCGGCGGCGTGGCGGTGGTCTTCACCAGGTCGCCCAGGTACGCCGGCTGATCCGGGGGGACCTCCTCGGTGCGCTCGGGGTCCTTGGTCGCCGGGCGCGCCATCAGCACCGGCGCGGCGATGGAGCGCGACTTGCGGTCCATGGCGGGCGGCGGAGGGAGCGGCGGGGCCGACTCCGCCACCGCGTCCGTCATCTTGAAGGAGCGCGACTTCTTCATCGACGGCGACGAGTTGGCCTGCGGGCCCAGCGGGTCGGCCTCCTCGTTGCCGCTGTCCACCCGCTTGCCCAGCGAGTCGATCTCCTCCACCAGCACCTGCCCGGCGGCCTTCTCCTCGGCCAGGCGCTCGGCGTACAGCTCCTGCATGAAGGTGGCGAGGTGCGCGGAGGACGACGGGAGCTGGTGCTTGAGCAGCCACTCCTCGAGCGCCATCTGCAGGTTGACGGCGTGCTCGAAGCGGTCCTGCGGCTCCCTGGCCAGCGCCTTGAGGACGATCGCGTCCAGGTCCTTGGGGATGTCC
>DASRBA010000184.1:0-23534 GCA_035637895.1 Myxococcaceae bacterium | reverse complement strand
CCCGCGCCACGCTCTCCGCCACCGCGCCCGTCTCCTCGAAGCGGGCCTGCACGGAGGCGGTCGTCCACAGCAGCCCCGCCGCGCCCTCCACGTCGCGCGCCGCCGCCTCCAGCCGCCTCCGCATCTCCGCTACCCGCGCCGCGTCCACGTCGAACCCCACCCCGCCCGGCCGCACCATCCCGCGCCCGAAGCGGCTGCCGCACAGCAGCGCCGTCAGGTTCAGGAAGTCGCCGCGGAGCCGCCCGCAGTACGCCGCCGTCGGCAGGAACCCCACGTCGCCCGCGAGCGCGCCCAGGTCGCCCGCGTGGTTCGCCAGCCGCTCCAACTCCAGCGCCACCGCCCGCAGCGCCTGCGCGCGCGCCGGAGGCCGGCACCCGGCCAGCCCCTCCAGCACCTGGCAGTACGCCGTGGCGTGCCCGACGGTGGTGTCGCCGGCCAGCGTCTCCATGAGGTGGATGGTCCGCTTGTCCGGCCCGCCGACGAGCGCGCGCTCGACGCCGCGGTGCTGGTAGCCGAGGGCGATCTCGAGGCTCATCACCTGCTCGCCGTGGCACTGGAAGCGGAAGTGGCCCGGCTCGATGACGCCGGCGTGCACCGGCCCCACCGCCACCTCGTGCACCTCCTCACCCTCCACCCGGAAATAGTCCACGCCGCGGATGTTCCGCACCGGCTTCAACCACGGGTGCCCTTCGGGCCTCACCCCGCGCTGCTCGAAGATCTCCCGCTCGAACAGGTGCACCTCCGGGCAGCGCGGCGTCATCGACGGGAACGCGTTCCCCTCCACGCCCACGCTCCCGGCGGCCAGCTGCCCCTCCTCGTCCTGCGCCAGCAGCGCCACCAGCCGGACGCGGCCCTCCTCCGGCACGCCGAACAGCGACGCCACCCGCCACCCGAGGCCCGGCGCCGACTCCAGCGCCGCCGCCAGCGCCTCCGGCGACAGGTCCGGCAGTCGCGACGCCTCCGACGCGCGGCCGTTGTGGACGGGGAGGAGCTCCGCGGCGGCGCTCATGACCTGGGCTCCAGCGCGCCCGCCGCCTCGGCGAGCAGGTCGCGCAGCGGCGCCGGGAGGTAGAGCCCCAGCATCAGCACCAGGCCCAGCAGCACCAGCGGCGGCCCGACGGTGAGCGCGGTGTCGCGGAACCCGGTGGCCGGGCGGTCCGCGCGCGGCTCACCCTGGACGATGTGCAGCACGTTCGCGCCCATCCCCAGGAACACCACCGTGAGCGCGACCAGGAACCCCGCCGCCACCCAGCCGTGGCCGCCGCGCATCGCCGCCCGCAGGATGGTCAGCTCGCTGATGAAGGGGCCGAACGGCGGCGCGCCGGTGATGGCGAAGAAGCCGGCGAGGAAGAGCGCGCCGGAGACGGGGACGCGGCGGAGCGCGCCGCTCACCTCGCCGGTGAGCTTGGAGTCGTAGGCGCGGTGGATGTTCCCCGCGGAGAGGAACAGCACGCCCTTGGTGAGGCCGTTGTTCAAAAGGTGCAGCAGCGCGCCGAACATCGCCCCGCCGCCCACGCCCACCCCCAACACCAGGATGCCCATGTGCTCGACGCTGGAGTACGCCAGCAGCCGCTTGTAGTCGCGCTGGCGCGCCATGAACCCGCCCGCCACCAGCATCGAGAGCAGGCCGGCGGCGATCATCATCTGCCGCGCGACCTCCGCCTGCCCCGCCGCCTGGAGGATCTGGAAGAAGCGCAGCACCGCCAGGAAGGAGCAGCCGGTGAGCCCGCCCGCCAGCAGCGTCCCCACCAACCCCGGCGCCTCGCCGTAGGCGTCCGGCTTCCAGGTGTGCATCGGCGCCAGGCCCATCTTCGTGCCGTACCCCACGAACAGGAAGATGAAGGCCGCGTGCAGCCAGGCCGGCGAGAGGCGGGGCGCGTCGCGCACCAGGTCCTCCACCAGCAGCGACGACCCCAGCCCGCCGTGCACCGCGGAGTAGGCGAGGAAGAACGACCCCAGCAGCGCCAGCGCGATCCCCACCGACCCGATGAGGAGGTACTTCCAGGTCGCCTCCAGCGAGCGCGTGTTCCGGTTGAAGTACACGGTGGGCGCGGACGCGAGCACGGACGCCTCCACCGCCACCCACAGCAGCCCCAGGTGATGCGCCTGCGCCACCAGCGCGGAGGTGCCGAGGAACGCCAGCAGGCAGCCGCAGAGCGCGCGGTTGTCCCGCGACGCGCGCATCCGCAGGTACGCCGGCGCGTAGAGCGCGCTGACGAAGAACAGCACGTCCAACAGGAGCAGGAGCACCTTCCCCAGCGCGTCCAGCCGCATCCACCCGGAGAGCGCGGACACGTCGGAGCGCGAGACGGCGACGAGGGTCATCGCCAGCCGGGCGGCGCCGCCCAGCGGGAGCAGCCACGGGCGCCACCGCTCCGAGGGGAGGGCGAAGGCCGCCGCCGCCAGCGCGAGCGGCACCAGCACCAGCGCGAGCGCGAGCGCCATCTCTTGCTACTCCTCCTTCAGCGCGGTGAGCCGCGCGGTGTCGAGCGAGGAGAACTCGCGGTTGATGTGGTTGATGATGATCCCCATCACGAAGATCGCCACCAGCAGGTCGAGCAGCGCGCCCAGCTCCACCAGGAAGGGCATCGCCTCCACCAGCAGCAGGCCCATGATGAACACGCCGTTCTCCAGGATGAGGTAGCCGGTCACCTGGGTGATCGCCTTGCGCCGGGTGGTGAGCAGCAGGAACCCGGTGAGCACGGTGGAGAGGGAGGCGGACACCAGCAGCGACCCCACGTGCTGCGGGGCCAGCGGCAGCGTGCGCGCGAACAGCAGCGCGGCGCCGGTGCCCACGCCGCCCAGCAGCAGCGAGGGGATGAAGCCCACCAGCGGCTCCACCTCGCGGCGGATGGCGGCGTCGCGCATGGCGCGGTGGAGCATCCCGGGGATGAGCACGCCCTTGAGCGCCACCGTGCCGGCGGCGATGAGCAGCGTGTGCCACGACAGCTCCGCGGGGACGGCGATCAGCAGCGCGCCCAGCGCGACCCCCTGGGCGGCGGTGCCGTTGATGACCGCGCGGAGCCGGCTGCTCCCCAGGAGCGCGAAGTTCAACAGCAGGATGACGACGAGGAGCGGGTCGACGGCGCGGCTCATGGGGGCGGGCTCACCTGGCGACGAGGACGACGGCGAAGGCGGAGAGGAGGCAGGCGGCGACCAGCAGGCTGGGCACGTGCACCAGGCGGAGGCGGGCCATCACGGACTCGACGACGCCCACGGCGACCGCGATGGCGAGCTGCGCGCCGAGGAACCAGGCCCAGCCCAGCAGCGGGTCGCCCTCGCCGAGCGGGACCGCGACGTGGGCCACCAGCGCGCCGAGGACGAACAGCTTCGCCGCCGCCCCCAGGAGGACCATCCCCAGCGCCGGGCCGCCGTGGTCCAGCACCATCACCTCGTGGATCATCGTCAGCTCGAGGTGGGTGGTGGGGTCGTCCACCGGGATGCGGCTGTTCTCCGCCAGCAGCACGACGAACAGCGCCGCCACCACCAGCACCAGCGACGCGCCGCTGGTCCCCCACCGCGCGCCCAGCCCGGGGCCGAGCATGGCGGACAGCGAGAGCGAGGCGGAGAAGCGCGCCAGCACCAGCAGGCTCAGGAAGAGCGCCGGCTCGGCAAGCGCGGAGTAGGTGACCTCCCGCGCCGCGCCCATCCCCTCGAACGCGGAGCCGGTGTCCATCGCCGCCGCCACGGTGAAGAAGCGGCCCAGGCCCAGCAGGTACGCGAAGAGGAGGACGTCGCCCTCGAAGCTGAACGGCGCGCGCCCCCCCATGGGCACCAGCAGCGACGCGAGCGCCGCGGTGGCCAGCCCCACCACCGGGCCCATCCGGAACACCCAGGTGGTGGTGCGGCTGAAGATGGAGCCCTTGCGGAACAGCTTCACCAGGTCGAGGTACGGCTGCAGCAGCGGGGCGCCGCGCCGGCCGGCGAAGCGCGCCTTCACGCGGGTGATGACGCCCAGCATGAGCGGCGAGAGGAACAGCGCGGCGGCGAGGTGGACGGCGCTGTTCATGGCCAGAGCCACCGCCGGAGGGAGAGCCACCCCAGCGCCGCCACCACCGCCGCCAGGATGTAGACCACGTAGACGGGGAGCTGGCCCTGCTGCATCCAGCGGATCCGCGAGACGCGCTCGGCGCCGGTGGCCAGCAGCGGGCGCCACGCCGCGCGGGTGACCGGGTCCTCGGACTCGGTGGAGAAGCGCGCGGGCTCGGGGAAGAGGCGGGCGCCGAGCGAGGGGCGGTGCGTGCTCGGGCGCAGCCAGGGCGGGAGGAGGCGGGAGACGAGGTGCTCGGAGAAAGAGCGCGCGGTGTACTGCATGCGCGGCGTGGGCTCCGCGTAGCCGCAGTCCCAGGTGCCCACGTTCTTCGGCGCGCGCCGCACCAGCACGCGCAGCGTCAGCCAGAGGAGGCCCACCGCCAGCCACACCGCGACGGCGGCGCCGCCGATGGGGTGCAGGCCCGGCGGCATCCCGGCGCCGGCGATCTCCGGCCCGAGGAGCTGCGCCGCGGCCGGCCACAGCGCGCGCGCCGCCACGCCCGGGCTCGTGCCACCGACGACCAGCGCCCCCGCGAGGAGCATCATCGGCCACGTCATCCAGCGCGAGGGCTCCGTCGCCCTGGCCGCCTCGGCGCTGCGCGGCTCGCCGAGGAAGGCCACCCCGGCGAGGCGGAGGAAGGTGAGCGCCGCCAGGCCGCCGGTGAGCGCCAGCGCGCCCACGCCGAGCGCCGCCGCCGCGCCGGTCCAGCCGGGCGCGGTGATGGCGACCTTCCCCAGGCCCAGGTAGAGGAGGAATTCGCCCGCGAAGCCGTTGAGCGGCGGGAGCGCGGAGAGCGCCGCGGCGCCCAGCAGGGCCATCGCGCCGGTGGCGGGCATCCGGCGGAGCAGCCCGCCCATCTTCTCCAGGTCGCGCGTGCCGGCCTGGTGCACCACGCCGCCGGCGCAGAGGAACATCAGCCCCTTCATCGCGGCGTGGTTCCAGACGTGCAGCAGCGCGCCGGTGAGCGCCAGCGCCGCCGCCACCGGCTGGCCGTGCCCGCGCGCCCAGGTGCACAGGCCGAGGCCGATGAGCACGATGCCCACGTTCTCCACCGTGGAGTACGCCAGCACGCGCTTGAGATCGCGCTGCTGGAGGGCGAGGAGGATGCCCAGCAGCGCGCCCACCACGCCGAGCGCGAGGAGCGCGTGGCCCCAGGCGGCCGGCGGCTGGAGCAGGAGCCCGGCGCGGAGCAGCCCATACAGGCCGAGCTTCACCAGCACGCCGGACATCAGCGCGGAGACGTGCGACGGCGCCGCCGCGTGCGCCTCCGGGAGCCAGACGTGCAGCGGGACGATGCCCGCCTTCACGCCGAAGCCGATGCCCGCCAGCAGCGCGGCGGCGGAGAGGGCGGTGGGGCCCAGCGCGCGCGCGCCCTGCTCGAGCTGCTCGAAGTCGAGGCCGCCGGCGCCGGAGGACGGCTCCAGCATGAGGAAGAACGCCAGCAGGCACGCCGCGCCGACGTGCGCGGCGATCAGGTACACCCAGCCGGCGCGGCGCACGTCCTCCTCGTGGTGGTCGAAGACGACCAGCAGGTACGAGGTGAGCGTCATCGCCTCCCAGGCGATCAGGAACGCCACCGCGCCGCGCGCGACGACGACCAGCACCATCGAGGCGAGCAGCCCGTTCAGCGCGGCGGCCGCGACGGCTGGAGAGCTGGGGCCTTTGGCGTGGGCGAGGTAGGCGCGGCCGTAGACGGCGGCCAGGGCGCCCAGCGCGAGCAGCGGCACCAGGAAGAAGGCGGAGAGCGGGTCCAGCCCGAGGTGGACGGAGCCGAGCGGCGCGCTCCAGGGCAGCGCGAGCGACTCGGGCGCCGCGCCGGCCAGGGACCGCGCCGCCGGGACGAGGCCGGCGGCGCAGGCGGCGACGGCGCCGGCCGTGGCGGCGACCTGCGCGGCGGTGGGCGCGCGGGCCGCGGCGAGCGCGAGGGCCACCGCCGCGGAGGCGAGGAGCAGCAGGAGGCAGAGGGCGAGGAGCGGCACGATCAGTGGGGCTTGCGCGCCTGCGCGAAGGCGGCGTCGAGCCGCGCGGCGTGCTGGAGGACCTGCTCCGGGCCGGCGCGCTCGGCGAGCGCCTGCCGGAACGCGCCGTCGTGCAGCGCGGAGGAGAGCTTGGCGAGGAGCTGGAGGTGGCCGCGAACGGTGGTGGAGAGGATGGCGAACAGCGTGTGCACCGGCTGGCCGTCCGGCGCCGCGAGGTCGAGCGGGGTGTCGAGGTAGCAGAGCGTGATCGACGGCCGGACGCCGGGCACCACCGCCGGGTGGCGGACGTGCGGGATGGCGATGCCGCCGCCGAGCGCGGTGGAGCCGAGGTCCTCGCGCGCGAGCATGACCTCCAGCAGCGTCTCCCGGTCCTCGTCCGGCACGCTCATCCGCGCCATCACCTCCGCCAGCACGGCGCGGCGGTCGGCCCCGCGGAGGCCCGCGTGCACCCCGCCCTCGCGGAGCGCCCCCTCCAGCGTGAGGGCCGCGGTCCCCGCGTCCGTGAACATGTCGACCGACACCTCGCGGTGGCGGGCGGTGGCCCACTCCAGCAGCTCGGCCTGGTTGAAGCGCGGCCGGTCGCCGACCTGCTCGTAGGGGAGGGCCCCGGCGTCCACCCACCGGTAGATGTCTTCCTCCGAGACCTTCAGCAGCCGCGCCGCCTCTCGCACCGTCAACAGCACGGGCGGGACCTGTGCAAGGGGTTTGCCAGGGGTGTCGCCGAGGGGAACCGCGGCGGCGCCAGGGCGAGGGCGGGCGTCGAATGCCGTTTCGGCAGTCATCGCCGGCCCTCCACCAGCCCCAGCACGACCTCCACGGACCGGCTGAGGGCGTGCGGGAGGAGCGGGCGGCGGAGCACGCCGACGCCGCGGGTGGCCCAGCGGGCGGGCGCGCCGCCGGAGCGGGCGCGGACGACGAGCACCGGGATGCCGGGGCGCAATTCGTCCACGGCGCGCAAGGCCTGCCCCACCGCGCGCGCGGGCACCGCCGCGGAGACGACCAGCAAGGCGACGGAGACGCGGCGGAGGGTCTCACGGGCGGCGGCCAGCTCCGGGCAGTGGACGAGGAGGAGGTCGCTCCGGCCCTGGAGGTCCAGGGTGAGCTCGTCCAGCTCCGGCCCGCCGCGGCCCACGGCGAGCACGGCGCGGGCGGCGGTGGATTTTCGCCGGCGGGGGACCGCCCCCGGGCGGTGGGGCATGTGGCGCGACCTCCGGACCGCGGCTGGAGCACGTTCCGGGCCAGCGACCGCACTCTGGATTCGGCGCCCCGGCGCTGCCGTGCCTCGCCGAGGCGACGAGCCCGCACCCGCCGTCTCGCCCGCCGGTTGGCGGCGCACGTGGAAGGGGCGCGATGGGTGCCGGCGGCGGTCAGCGTGCCGATTCGGCACTCATGCCGTACTCGCGGAGCTTCGTGTACAGCGTGCGGAGGCCGAGGCCGAGGGAGCGGGCGGCCTCGGCGCGGGTGGGGCAGCGCTGGAGGGCGGCCAGGATGATCTCCCGCTCGGCGTCGGCCAGGCGGGTGCCTGGAGCGACGGTCACTGCCCCGGGAGAAACGGCGGGCGCGGTGAGGCGGCGGGCGGCGCGGCGCGGGAGGCGGCCGAAGAGCTGCTCGCGGAGGCCCTCCGCGTCGAGGAGGTCGCTGGAGGCGAGGACGCCCGCGCTCTCGATGGCGTTCTTCAGCTCGCGCACGTTGCCGGGCCAGTCGTAGGAGGTGAGCATCCGCATCGCGTCGCGGGAGACGCCGCGGATGCGCCCGCCGTTGCGGCGGTTGAAGTCGGCGATGAAGGTCTCCACCAGGGTGGGGATGTCCTCGGGGCGCTCGCGCAAGGGCGGGACGACGATGGTGACCACCTTGAGGCGGTAGTAGAGGTCCTCGCGGAAGCGGCCGGCGTCCACGTCCTGCTCGAGGTCGCGGTTGGTGGCGGCGATGACGGCGAGGTCGACGCGGAGCTTGGTGGTGCCGCCGACGCGGCGGAACTCGTTGCGCTCGAGGACGCGGAGGAGCTTGGCCTGGGTGGCCACGTCCATCTCGCCGATCTCGTCGAGGAAGAGGGTGCCGCCGTCGGCCATCTCGAAGAGGCCGCTCTTGCGCTCGTTGGCGCCGGTGAACGCGCCGCGCTCGTGGCCGAAGAGCTCGTTCTCCAGGATGTCCCGGCCGAGGGTGGCGCAGTTGAGGGGGACGAAGAGGTGGTTGCGGCGCGGGCTGCGCTCGTGCAGCGCGCGGGCGACGAGCTCCTTGCCGGTGCCGCTCTCGCCCAGGAGGAGGACGTTGGTCTTGTAGCGGCTGATCTTCTCGATGGAGGAGGCGATCTTCCGCATCGCGGGCGAGGAGTCGACCAGGCCGGTGAGCGGCGCCACCGGGGCCCGGCCGGCGGAGGGGTTGCGGCGGCCCAGGAGGCGCTTCACCTGGGCGAGGGCGGCCTCCGCCTGGACGGGCGCGGGGAGGTAGTCGGCGGCGCCGCGCTGCATGGCGTCCACGGCCTCCTGCACCGTGCTGCCGTGCCCGAGGGCGACGACCGGCGCCGGGGTGGAGAGGCTGGCGGCGCGGGCGATCAGGCCGGCGAGCGCGGTGATGCCCAGGCTGCACGAGACGAAGGCGGCGGTGGGGGTGGACGACTCCAGCGCCCGGTGCGCCTCCGCCTCGGTCGCCACGCGGACGCAGCGGAAGCCCGCGCCGGAGAGGACGCCGGCGAGGCCATCCAGGTTGGCGCCCGCGGGGGCGACGATCAGGCACTCTCTTCCGCTGCGCTCGCTCTTCATCGGGCCCTCGTGGCGTCACTGCCGAATCGGCACTGTGCCACGGCTCGCACCGGATGTGACAGGCCAGTCCCGAGACGGTGACGGAGCGATCGCACGGGTGCCTCCCGTCTCTCCACGCGCAGCGCCGCTGCCGCGCCATGTCGGTGGACCGCATCACGCCCACGCGCGTGTGGGCGCACCACGAGCGAGCGCGTTCGCTCACCACGAGGCGGTTGGGCGCAACGGAGCCCGGAGCTCGCGGTACGCGAGAGCTGCCTACCGGTCCATCGCGTCGTGACGCCGAGCGGCGAGCCAGGCGTCCGTCTCGGCGAGCGCCTCGGGCGGCATCCGCTCGCGCGACGCCTCTACCAGCTTCACCCCGCCCGCGCGGTCGGCACCCGACGCGTACATCGCCTTGCCCAGCGCCAGCAGCACGGGCGTGCGGAGCGGCGGGTCGCCCGGCTGCTGCTCGATGATCTTCCGCGCCCGCTGGAGCGGTCCGATCGCGCCGCGCGCGTCGCCCATCCCCAGCTTCGCCTCGCCGATGACCAGGAGCGGTGACGCCGTCCAGGGGTGCTCGGGCCCGAAGCCGGCCTCGACGATCGGCAGCGCGGCCTCCCCCGCCCGAAGCGCGCCGCGGTCATCGCCCAGGAAGTGCAGGGCGCGACCCAGGCCCGCCTGTGTCAACCCCACGAACGGGTGGTTCGCGCCGACCGACGCCGCCAGGATGTCGCGCGCGTTCGAGTAGGCCGCCCGCGCCTCCTCCCACCGGTCCAGCTTTCCAGAGGTGATGGCCACGCTGTTCCAGAGCACCGCGATCTCCGGGTGATGGTCCCCCAGCACCTTCCGCTCGAGCTCCATCGCCCGCCCGTACGCCGCCAGCGCGTCCTCCAGCTGCCCCGCCTCGTCGTACGCCGTCCCCAGGTCGCGCGCCGCCCGGGCCGTCACCGGGTTCTCCGGCCCCAGCGACCGCTCCGACGTCGCCAGCGCGCGCCGGCACAGATCGAGCGCCGCCGCGGCCTCGCCCTGCTCCCGGTGCAGCTCGCACTCCGCCGCGTCCAGCCGCCACGAGAGCAGCGCCGGCGTCCCCGCCCTCCGGAGCGACGCGCGCGCGAACCCCGCCCGCCGCAACCCCTCCGCGCGATCGCCGAGCCCCAGCCCCACCGTGCGGACGAGCTGCACCGCGGCCTCCGCCACCGCCCAGTCCTGCCGCGACGCCGTCCCCTCCTCCACCGCCCGCTCCAGCGCGCGCGCACCGCCGGCCGCGTCCCCGGTCTTGTCCAGCGCCGTGCCCAGCAGCGCGTTCGCCTCCGCGACCAGCGGCCCGAAGCGCGCGCCCTCCGCCGCCCGCACCGCCTCGCCGCTGGTCTTCGCCGCGTCCGGATACCGCCCCGCCGCCAGCAGCGCCCGCGCCTGCGACACCTGCTCCCTCACCGCGCGGACCTGCGCGCGGGCGGCCGGGTCTTGCGGGATGGGCTCCTGATCACGCAGCGCCTGGGCATTCGCGCACGGCTCGACGGCCTGCAACACACCCACCGAGTCCGCGGCGCGCTGCACGACCTGGCCGTCCGGAGCCAGCAGGACGCCCATCAGCGCCGCGAGGTCCGCCTTCCGCCCGTCCAGGCACTCCGCCCTCAGCGCCAGCGTCCCCGGCGGCTCCACCCGCGCCGCGACGCACGCCTGCCCGCGCGCCCGCACCCACTCCCGCGCGTACGCGTCCAGCGCGCGGGCGGTGCCCTCGGCGGCGTCCGCGGCGAACGGCTTCCCGGTGCCGACGAACGCCGCGCGGAGCCGGTCCTGCATCCCCGCGTCCCAGACGCCCACCAATTCCCGCTCCAGGTGATCGCACGCTCGCGCCCGGTCCCGCGCCGCCCACGTCACCGCGGTGGCCAGCGCCGCCACCGCCAGCGCGCCGCCCACGCCGGCCCCCCACCGCCGCGCCGTGGCCGCCGGATCGCGCGCCAGCTCCTCCAGCAGCGCGCCCATCGAAGGGAACCGGTGGAGCGGGCTCACCGACAGCGCGCGCGCCAGGACGCGGCGGAGGTGGCGGGGGACGCGGTCCGGCACCACCGGCGGCCCGTCCAGCATCGCCTCGAGGATCTCGTCCGGCGTGCCGAGGTACGGCCGGATCCCGACGAGCGCCTCGTACAGCGCCACCGCGAACGCGAACTGGTCCGCGCGCGCGTCGACCAGGCGCGAGCGCTGCTGCTCGGGCGCCATGTAGCCGATGGTGCCCATCACCGTGTCCGCGCGGGTGATCTCCAGGGCCAGCGGCGTGGACTCCGCGCTCGCGGATGGCAGCTCCGCCGAATCCAGCGCCCGCACCAGGCCGAAGTCCATCACCCGCGCGCGCCGGTCCTTCCCCAGCAGCACGTTGGTGGGCTTGAAGTCGCGGTGGACGAGGCCCATCGCGTGGGCCGCCGCCAACCCGCGCCCGGCTTCGAGGAAGGCGCGCACCACCTCGCGCCACGGGCGCGGCGAGGACATCCACTCCCGCAGCGTCGGCCCCTCGATCAGCTCCATCGCCAGGAACACCGAGTCCTCGTGCGCGCCGGCGTCGTGGATGGGGACGACGTTCGGATGGGAGAGGCGCGCCATCGCGTGCGCCTCCCGGACGAAGCGCGCGCGCCACTGCTCCGCGCCCGCCCCCGTGCGCCGCGACACCTTCAGCGCCACCTGCCGGTTCAGCTCCGGGTCGTGCGCCGCGTAGACGCGCCCCATCCCGCCGCTGCCGATCGATCGGAGCACCGCGTAGCGGCCCACGCGCGTGCCGGGCGGCAGCTCGCCGGCGGCCAGCCGCTTCGCGGGCACGTCGGTGGCGCGCGACCCCTGCGGCGCGTCCGTCACGAAGGTCTGGGTCGGCTCTGTCACGGTGTGGGCCATCTGCGAGCGATGGTGGACGCCCGGATCGGGTCGACCATCCGCGGAGGGGACCTAGAAGCTGATGTGCGTGCCGCCCTTCGGATCGCCGCCGCCGCTGTCGGCGTTCCCCAGCGCCCGGCCGCGCGGGGCGGGCTCGAAGCGATCTCCTCCTCCACCGCCCTGGGGCTGTGGATCGCGGCGGTCGGCGCGCTCGGCGCGGACCTCCTTGAGCAGGCGAACGGTGGCGGCAATGGCGGTGCGAACGGTCATGGTCGGGTGATCCTCCACACGCATTGTGGTGAGGAACCCGGCGGAGGTTTCGGAGTTGCGGGGTGGAGTGGGCGTGCGCTCCCCACCTGTGGACCGGGTGTTTACAGTGGGCGGGAAAGGGGCCTGGAAACCCGCGGGCTTGCAGGCGAGCGAGCGCAGAGAGATTTGCTTTCGCGAGCCCGGCTCAGAAGACTGCGGAGGTGATGAAAGTCGGGCCCCCGGCCGCGTGGATTTTCTCGCTGTTCCTGACGATATCGGCCCCGGCTTGGGCGCAAGACACCGGCGACCAGGCCCGCCCACCCCCGGCTTCCCAGGCGGGAGTGATCACCCTCGTCGATCCCGAGGCGCCGAAGGTGGGGGACAAGGTGACGGTCGTCGTCCGGGTCAAGGACGAGCGCCTCGCCCCGCAGGCCCATCTGTCGATCGGTTGGAGTTGCCTCGGCGGCGTTTCGTGGCCGTGCCTGAACGAGCTCCAGGCCCGGGCGGTCTCGGTGGATGGGCCGCTCGCGCGATTCGACTTCCAGCTGCCGCAGGACACGTACGGGCGGCTCTTGATGCGCCCGACCGTGGCCGACGAGGCCCTCAACCCCGTCGAGCTCTGGGTGTTCCCGGCGCCGACCCGGTGGTGGCGCTCGAAGGAGATGCTCCAGATGCTGGGCGGAGCGGGCGTCATCCTGCTCGCGGCCATCGTCATCGCCCTCCGCCTGAGGCGCTCCGCCCGGAAGGCCAAGGCCGACGAGGAGGTCGCGCGCAGGGCGCTGGAGGAGAACCGCACCAAGACGCAGGAGCTGGAGAAGAAGCTGATCGAGGTCCAGTCCTCCCCGCTGCCCCCGCGCCCGTCGTCCCCCACCGGTTCGAGCTCCGACCGCGCGCTCACGCCCGCCGCCGGCATCCCGCAGGTCTTCCCCGAGGGCGTCATCCCCGACGTCCCCGAAGAGCTCATCCGCGCGCTCGCGGCCAAAGAGTGCGTCCTCTACGCCGGCGCGGGCCTCGGCGCGCAGGCGGGCTACCCGACCTGGCCGCAGGTCCTCGCCCGCCTCCTGGAGTCGGTCGTGGGCCCGGCCGCGCAGCAGCGCGCCTCGCCGCAGTCGAAGATGAGCGGCTACGGCGGCGAGGGCCAGAAGAACGCCGTCGCCGCGGAGCTCTGGATGCGCCACCGCCGCGGCCAGTGGTCGGCGGTCGCCGAATACCTCCGCACCCAGGTGGACCGCGAGGTCCTCCTCAACGCCACCCGCGCCCTCTTCCCCGACCGGGAGCTCCCGCGCGCGCACGAGCTCCTCGGCCACCTCCCCTTCGCGGGGGCGTTCACCAGCTCCTGGGACGTGCTCCTCTCGCGCGCCTTCGAGCACCGACACCCGGTGACCGGCACTCCGCGCGACCCGGACCGCGCGGTGCGCGCCTTCGGCGAGAACACGTTCTTCCTCGTCCAGCTCTTCGGCGGCCTCGACCCCGCCTCCTTCGTCTTCAGCAACGACGAGTACCGCGAGCTGATGTCCACCAGCGCCCTCGCGCGCTTCGTGGGCTCGGTGGTCACCGGCCGCACCATGCTCTTCATCGGCGCCAGCGTGGACGGCCTGGAGACCGTCTTCTCCGACCTCCGCCTCGGCCAGCAGTCGGCGAACGTGGGCACGCAGGCGGGCCAACGCGCCGCGAGCCCCCCTTCCAGCCCGCGCCCCAGCCCGCTCAACCAGAAGGGCGGCGGCCCGGACACCAGCTGGACCAGCCAGTCGAAGTCCCCACCGCAGCAGACCGTCATCCCCCCGCTCCGCCGCCACTTCGCCCTCGTCCCCGACGAGCCCGAGTGGTCCGTGGCGCGCGACGTCTTCCGCGTGAAGTACGGCGTGGAGTGCCTCGTCTACCGCCCCACCCCGGGCCACGGCGAGGTGGCCGAATTCCTCCACCGCCTCCACCAGCGCGTCGCCGCCGAGCACCGCGCCGCCGCGGACGCCACCCTCTCCCGCCCCACCCGCCTCCGCTCCGTCCGCCTCACCAACATCGGCCGCTTCCCCACCCTGGAGCTGAACCTCAACGAGGGCTGGAACGTCCTCCTCGGCAACAACGGCTGCGGCAAGACGACGCTCCTGCGCGCCATCGCCCTCGGCCTGTGCGGCGACGACCCGAAGGCCGCGCCCGCCGCCCGCTGGCTCCTCGCCGCCGGCCAGCACGAGGGCTCCATCGAGCTCGAGGTCGGCAACAACGTCTACCGCACGGAGCTCAAGCGCGAGGGCGACCGCGTCCGCGTCATCTCCCGCCTCCTCACGCCGCTGCAGTCCGGCGGCTGGGTAGTCCTGGGATTCCCTCCACTCCGCGGCGTCTCCACCCACGAGCCGAAGGGCCCGCTCGAGTCCGGCGCCGGCGGCCCCACCGTGGACGACCTCCTCCCGCTCCTCCTCGGCGGCGTGGACGACCGCCTGGACAACGTGAAGCAGTGGATCGTCAACGAGTACCTCCGCTCAGGCCGCAAGCGCTCCCCGCGCCTCGACGACTTCTTCGACCTCCTCCGCGACCTCACCCCCGGCCTCTCCTTCGACTTCGCCGGCGTGGAGCCGGACACCTTCCGGGTGATGGTGAAGGTGGAGGACGGCTCCGTCGTCCCGCTCGACAGGCTGAGCCAGGGCATGGCGGCGGTGCACGGCTGGGTCGGCACCCTCCTGCAGCGCATGCACGAGATCCGCGACGCGGCGGCGCGGCGCGCGCGCGAGGCCGGCCGCCCGGAGCCGCCGCCGGTCACCGAGACGCCGGCGCTGGTCCTCGTCGACGAGGTGGACGCGCACCTCCACCCGGAGTGGCAGCAGAAGCTGGTGGGGCTGGTCCGCCACCGCTTCCCCAACGTGCAGATCGTCGTCACCACCCACTCGCCGCTGATCATCGCGGACATGGAGAAGAAGGAGATCTTCACCGCGGACCGCGATTCGCACGGCGACCTGTGCATCGTCCCCGCGGCGCAGGAGGTCCGCGGGCGCCGCGCCGACCAGATCCTGATCTCCATGTTCGGCCTCAAGCGCACCCGCACCGCCACCCGCTACGTCGAGCTGAGCGAGCGCGCCATCCACGGCCCGCCGCTCACCGCCGACGAGCAGAAGGAGCTGGACGGCCTGCGCGAGGCGATGGACGTGCACGGCAGCGAGACCGAGCGCCGCGTCTCCGTCGCGGTGAAGCAGGCGCTGGGCCACCTGAAGGGTGAGGCCGGAAACGCCGCGCTCGAGCCGGAGGAGGAAGCGGAGGTGCACCGCCGACTCTCCAAGCTCTTCGGCCGTTCGGGCCCCAACCCGGGGGAGCCGCGGCGGTGATCCACGTCCCCTTCCCGGAGCCCGCCGGCCCCCTGTGGGCCCGCTGGAAGGCGCGCGCGGCGGCGGCGCAGCGGGAGATCGCCCCCGGCGCGGAGCCCAACGGGGCCGTCTACCGGGCGGTGCGCCGCTGGCTGCTCATCGCGTACTCGAAGAAGTGCGCGTACTGCGAGCGCTCCATCCGCGGCCACTCGGTGCGCGTGGACCACTTCCGCCCCAAGGTGGGGATCCTCCGGAACGACGGCCAGGCGGTGCGCCTGCGCGACGCGGCCGCGGAGCACCCCGGCTACTACTTCCTGGCCTACGAATGGCGGAACCTCCTCCCCACCTGCGAGCACTGCAACGTGGCCAAGAGCAACCGCTTCCACACCGGCAACGAGTACTGGGCGGAGAAGCCGCAGCAGCTGGGCACCGAGGAGCCGCTGCTCGTCCACCCCTCCCACCAGGACCCGGCCGGGCTGCTCCTCTTCACGCGCGACGGCCTGGTGCACGCGGCCGTCAAGGGCGACCCGAAGGCCGGCTACCTCATCGACACGCTGAAGCTGAACCGGGAGGAGCTCCGCGAGGACCGCGCCGAGGCGTGGAGCGACGCCGAGGAGGAGATGGACGCGCTGCTCCTGCGCGTGCGCGACCCGCGGCGCGACCAAACGGAGAAGTTCGACCAGGCGGTGGCGCGCTACCAGGCCATCCAGCGGGGGACGGTGGAGTTCTCGGCGGTGAGGCGGCTGGCCGTCCTCCCGGGCGAGCAGGCCCTGCGGGACGAGCTCGTCGAACAGGAGCGGCGCCGGAATCGCCTGCTGGGCAGCGCTTCCAGCCCCGGTCCGCTCACCCCTCGGCCACCCGCGCCAGCGTAGCGGGCGCCACGGCCGGGACTGGCGAGGCGCGCGCGCCGTCCCCGAGGCGGGAGAGGAGCCGCGACTTCACCACGCCGGCGATGAGGTGCTGGCCGATGATGTAGATGGCCGCGGGGACGGTCACCAGCGGCGTGCCCGGGAACGACGCCAGCCCCACCACCAGCGCGGTGCCGTTGGAGCGCATCCCGCTGGAGAACTCGCAGGTGACCTGCTGGTCGCGCCCCAGCCCCGCGAACCGGCCCATCAGCGAGCCGGCGGCGAAGTTGAGGAAGTTCACCGCCAGCACCAGCAGCACCGCCACCGCGACCTTCTGGAGCGGCAGCTTCTGGATGACCGGCGACGCCGTGCCGACGTTGAGGTACACCGCCATGAAGAGGCCGGCGTTCCCCGCCAGCGCGAAGTACGGCTGCACGTGCGCCAGCCGCGCGCGCAGGATCCGGTTCAACGCCACGCCGGTCACCAGCGGCGCCAGCACGCCGCTGCACAGCCGGCGCCACATCACCATCTGGGGGATGACGATGGAGTTCGCCGACAGGCCGCTCATGTAATGGAGGTAGACCGGCGCCAGCAGCGTCCCCAGCGCCATGGTGATGACGATCAGGCTCACCAGCAGCCCGACGTCGCCGCGGGTGTCGCGCACCCACAGCGTGGCGGTGGCGGCCACCGGCATCAGGATGACCAGGTCGAGGCCGATCTGGATGGACTCACCCAGCTCGCGCCCCAGGAGCGGGACGCAGAGCTGCCCGAGGAGCCAGCCGCTCAGCGGCAGCACCACGAAGAAGAGCGCGGCGCACACCACCAGCGGCCGGGGGCGGAAGAGCACGTCGCGGAACGAGCCCAGGCTGCACTGGATGGCGGCGGACAGCATCATCAGGAACAGCGCCAGGCCGGACGCGTCCTCCTGCCCGCCGAGGAAATGCACCCCGCGCACCGCCCGCGAGACGCCCGGCGTGAGGAACGCCAGCAGCGCCAGCAGCGAGATGAGGTGCACGAAGTGATCGCGGATGAACCGGTTGACGAGGGAGACACGAGGCACGGCGGCGCGCTCGAGCCGAGTCATTCATCCTCCACGGGGGCGAGACGGGAGAGGGGGGGGAAACGGGGGGAACGGAATGATACAGGAGGGCAGGTGGTGAGGGCGATAAGCAAACGGCATGAGGCAGCGCGTCAACCCCCTGCGCCCACCTCTGGAACGCGGCTTCTCCGCGATTCTGGAGAAACCGGTGCGTTCAGCGCTGGACTGCGGGTTGGAGGCGCCGCCAGGGCTTCCTCCGGAACCGGTCCAGCGCCAGGTAGATGACGGGCGTGGTGAACAGCGTCAGCGCCTGGGAGAACAGCAGCCCGCCCACGATGGTGATGCCCAGCGGCCGCCGCAGCTCCGCGCCGATGCCGCCGCCCACCGCCAGCGGGATGGCGCCGAAGAGCGCGGCCAGGGTGGTCATCATGATCGGCCGGAAGCGCAGGACGCACGCCTGGTAGATCGCCTCCTGCGGCGACAGCCCCTGGTCGCGCTCCGCCTCGATCGCGAAGTCGATCATCATGATCGCGTTCTTCTTCACGATCCCGATGAGCAGGATGATCCCGATCAGCGCGATGATCGACAGTTCGGCGCCGAAGGCGAGCAGCGCGCAGAGCGCCCCCACGCCCGCGGACGGGAGCGTGGAGAGGATGGTCACCGGGTGGACCAGGCTCTCGTAGAGCACGCCCAGCACCACGTACACCGCCAGCAGCGCGAAGAGGATGAGCAGGGGCTCCTTGTCCAGCGACGCCTGGAACGCTTGCGCGGTGCCCACGAACTCCGCCCGCATCGACGCCGGCATGCCGATCTCCCGCTGCGCGCGGGAGATGGCGCCCACCGCCTGCCCCAGCGCCACGTTGGGCGCGAGGTTGAAGGAGAGCGTGATGGAGGGGAACTGCCCCTGGTGCGACACCGACAGCGGGACCGCGTTCACCTCCGTGCTGGCGATGGACCTCACCGGCACCTGCGCGCCGGAGGCCGTCCGCACGAAGAGGGCGTCCAGCGCGGAGGGGCCGGCCTGGTACTCCGGCAGCACCTCCATCACCACCCGGTACGGGTTGCGCGGGGTGAAGAAGGTGGCGACCTGCCGCTGGCCGAAGGCGTCGTAGAGCGCGTCGTCCACCTGCGAGGGCTGGATGCCCAGCCGCGACGCGGTGTCCCGGTCCACGTTGACCTGGAGCTGGAGCCCGTTGGTCTGCTGGTCCGTGGCCACGTCGCGCAGCTCCGGGATCTTCCGCAGCCGCTCCAGGAGCCGCGGCGCCCACTGGCCCAGCTCCTCCAGGCTGGGCGATTGGAGCGTGTACTGGTACTGCGTCCGCGCCCCGCGCCCGCCGATGCGGACGTCCTGCACCGACTGCACGAAGAGCTGGATCCCGTTCACCTTCGCCGCCGCGGCGCGCAGCCGGCCGATCACCTGGTCCGCGCCCACCTTGCGCTCGCTCAGCGGCTTGAGCGCGATGAACATGTTGCCGGTGTTCATCCCTCCGCCGCCGAACCCGCCGCCCATGGACGAGACCATGTGGTCCACCGCCGGGTCCTGCCGCACCACCTGGCCCACCGCCTCCTGGCGCTCGTACATGGCCTTGAAGGAGATGTCCTGCGGCGCGTCGGTGGCGCCCACCAGGAAGCCGGTGTCCTGCTGCGGGAACAGCCCCTTGGGCACGCTGGCGTAGAGCGACACCGTGACCACCACGGTGACCGCGGTGACCACCCCCATCACCGCCCGGTGGCGCAGCACCCAGCGCAGCGCGCGCGCGTAGGCGTCCTGCGCGGCGGTCACCGCGCGCTCGGCGGCCCGGTCCCAGCGCGAACGCCCGCCCGGCGCGTGCGGCCGGAGCAGCCGGGACGCCATCATCGGCGTCAGCGTCAGCGAGACGAGCGCGGACATGGCGATGGCCACCGCCAGCGTCACCGCGAACTCGCGGAACATCCGGCCGATGGGCCCGCCCATCAGCAGGATGGGGATGAACACCGCCAGCAGCGAGGCGGTGATGGAGATGATGGTGAAGCCGATCTGCTTCGCCCCCTTCAGCGCGGCCTGCAGCGGCGGCTCTCCGCCGTCGATGTAGCGGGCGATGTTCTCGGTGACCACGATGGCGTCGTCCACCACGAAGCCGGTGGAGATGGTGAGCGCCATCAAGGAGAGGTTGTTGACGCTGTAGCCCAGCAGCCACATCGCCCCGAAGGTGCCCAGCAGCGACAGCGGCACCGCCACGCTGGGGATGGCGGTGGCGCGCGCGCTGCGGAGGAAGGCGAACACCACCAGCGTCACCAGCGCCACCGACAGCACCAGGGTGAGCTCCACGTCCGCCACCGACTCGCGGATGGTCCCCGCCCGGTCGAACACCACCCGGTAGTGGATGGCGGGGGAGATGGAGGAGGCCAGCTCGGGGAGCAGCTGCTTGATGCGCTCGATGACCTCGAGGATGTTCGCGCCCGGCTGCCGCCGGACCATCAGCAGGATCGCCCGGTCCGCGTCCGCCCACGCCGCCACCCGCTGGTTCTCCACGTCGTCGAACACCTTCGCCACGTCGCCCAGCCGCACCGCCGCGCCGCCCTTGTAGGAGACGATGACGTCGCGGAAGCCGGCCGCGTTCATCAGCTGGTCGTTGCCCTGCAGCACCGCGGCCTGCGTGGCCCCGCCCACGCCCACGCTCCCCTTGGGGGTGTTCACGGTGGACTGCGACAGCGCCTGCCGCACGTCCTCCAGCCCCAGCCCGCGCGAGGCCAGCGCCTGCGGATCCACCTGCACGCGCACCGCGGGGTTCTGCCCGCCGCCCACGAACACCTGCCCCACGCCCGGGACCTGGGACAGCTTCTGCGCCAGCACGCTGCTCGCCTGGTCGTAGATCTCCGACAGCGGCAGCGCCTCCGAGGTGAGCGCGACGATCAGGACGGGAGAGTCCGCCGGGTTCACCTTCCGGAAGTTGGGCCGGCTGGGGAGGTTGGACGGCAGGTCGCCGGCCGCGGCGTTGATCGCCGCCTGCACGTCGCGCGCGGCGGAGTCCTGGGTGCGGTCCAGGTCGAACTGGAGGGTGATGGAGGTCGACCCCAGCGAGCTGGTGGACGTCATCTCCGTCAGCCCGGCGATGCGGCCGAAGCGGCGCTCCAGCGGGGTGGCCACCGCGGCCGCCATCGTCTCCGGGCTGGCGCCGGGGAGCCCCGCGTTGACGTTGATGGTGGGCAGGTCCACCCGCGGCAGCGGCGCCACCGGGAGCTGGGTGAACGCCGCCGTGCCCGACAGCAGCACCGCCGCCGCCAGAAGCGACGTCCCCACCGGCCGGCGGATGAACGGGGCGGAGATGCTCATCCCGGCGCCGCTTCTCCGGCCTCGGCGGGCTTCTTCCGGTTCCGCGAAGGCCGCCAGCCCTTCACCGCCCCCGCCAGCCGGTCCATGTACAGGTAGATGACGGGCGTGGTGTAGAGCGTGAGCACCTGGGAGATCAGCAGCCCGCCCACGATGCTGATCCCCAGCGGGCGCCGCAGCTCGGAGCCGGTGCCCTGCCCCAGCGCCAGCGGCACGCCGCCCAGCAGCGCGGCCATGGTGGTCATCATGATGGGCCGGAAGCGCAGCAGGCACGCCTGGCGGATGGATTCCAGGGGCGGCAGCTTCTGGTCCCGCTCCGCCTCCAGCGCGAAGTCGATCATCATGATCGCGTTCTTCTTCACGATGCCGATCAGCAGCACGATGCCGATCAGCGCGATCACGCTCATCTCCGTCCGGCACACCATCAAGGCCAGCAGCGCGCCCACGCCCGCCGAGGGGAGCGTGGAGAGGATGGTCACCGGGTGGATGTAGCTCTCGTAGAGCACGCCCAGCACGATGTAGACGGCGATCAGCGCGGCGAGGATGAGCAGCGGCTCGGTGGCCAGCGAGTCGCGGAACGCCTCCGCGGTGCCCTGGAAGCCGGCGTGCAGGCCGGGCGGCGCGTTCAGCTCCGCCTGCGCCCGGTGGATGGCGTCCACCGCCTCGCCCAGCGAGACGCCCGGCGACAGGTTGAAGGAGAGCGTGGCGGAGGGGAACTGGCCCTGGTGGTTCACCGCCAGCGGGGAGGGCCGGGTGGAGAAGTGCGCCACCGACGCGAGCGGGATGGCGTCGCCCGCGGCGGAGCGCACGTAGATCTGGCGGAGCGCGTCCTCGCCCTGCGCGAAGCCCGGCCGCGCCTCCAGGATGACCCGGTACTGGTTGAGCTGGGTGAAGATGGTGGACACCTGGCGCTGGCCGAAGGCGTCGTAGAGGACGTCGTCGATCGCCTGGGGTGACACGCCCAGCCGCGACGCGGTGTCCCGGTCGATGTCCACGTGCAGCTGCAGCCCGCTGGCCTGCGCGTCGCTCGCCACGTCGCGCAGCTCCGGGAGGGACCGCCAGCGCTCCAGCACCTTCGGCGCCCACTCCGTCAGCTCGGATGGGTCCGCGTCCTCCAGCGTGTACTGGAACTGGGTGCGGCTGATGCGGGTGTCGATCTGCAGGTCCTGCACCGGCTGGAGGTAGAGCGAGATGGCCTCCACCTGCGCCAGCCGCGGGCGCAGCCGCTCGATCACCTCGGCCGCGCCGGCGCGCCGCCGGCCGCGCGGCTTCAAGGCGATGGAGAGGCGCCCGCTGTTGAGCGTGGGGTTGGTGCCGTCCGCGCCGATGAAGGACGCCACCGTCGCCACGTCCGGGTCCTGGAGCACCACGTCCGCCAGCGCGCGCTGCCGGTCCATCATCCGGGCGAAGGACACGTCCGCCGACGCCTCGGAGACGCCGACGATGAGGCCGGTGTCCTGCTCGGGGAAGAAGCCCTTGGGCACCACCACGGCCAGCAGCGCGGTGAAGGCCACCGTGGCCAGGGTGGCGATCAGCGTGGTGCGCTGGTGGTCGAGGACCCAGTCCAGCCCGCGCTCGTAGCGCTTCACCATCCGCTCCCACATGCGCTCCGTCCAGCGGGCGAACCGGGTGGGCTTCTCCTCCTCGTGCGGCTTGAGCAGGTGGCCGCACATCATGGCGGTGAGGGTGAGCGAGAGCACCGCGGAGACGCCGATGGCGATGGCCAGGGTCACCGCGAACTCGCGGAACAGCCGGCCGATGATGCCGCCCATGAACAGCAGCGGGATGAGCACCGCCACCAGCGAGACGGTGAGCGACACGATGGTGAAGCCGATCTGCCGGGCGCCCTTCAGCGCCGCCTCGAACGGCGGGTCGCCCGCCTCGATGTAGCGGGAGATGTTCTCGATCATCACGATGGCGTCGTCGACGACGAAGCCGGTGGAGATGGTGAGCGCCATCAGCGACAGGTTGTTCAGGCTGTAGCCGGCCAGGTGCATCACGCCGAAGGTGCCGATCAGCGACAAGGGCACCGCCACGCCCGGGATGACGGTGGCGCGCAGGCTGCGCAGGAAGACGTAGATGACCGCCACCACCAGGAACAGCGTCAGCACCAGCGTGAGCTGCACGTCCTCCACCGACGCGCGCACCGTCTCCGTGCGGTCGGCGAGGATGCCCACGTCGATGCCCTGCGGCATGGCCGACTCGAGCTGCGGCAGCAGCGCCTTCACCCGGTCCGCCACCTCGATGACGTTGGCGCCGGGCTGGCGCTGGACGTTGACGATGACGGCGCGCCGGTCGCCCGCCCAGCCCGCCAGCTGCGCGTTCTCCACCCCGTCCACCACGTTCGCCACGTCGCGCAGGCGGACCGGCGCCCCGCTCTTGTAGGCGACGATCAGCGGCTGGAACGCCGCCGCCTCGTTCAGCTGGTCGTTGGTGGCCAGCGTGTAGTCCTGCCGCGGCCCGTCCAGGTTGCCCTTGGGCTGGTTGACGTTGGCCGCCACCAGCGCCGAGCGCACGTCCTCCAGCGTGAGGTTGGCGCCCGCCAGCGCCACCGGGTCCACCTGCACGCGCACCGCGGGCTTCTGCCCGCCGTTGAGCGTGACCAGGCCCACGCCGGACACCTGGGAGATCTTCTGCGCCAGGATGGAGTCCGCCGCGTCGTCCACCTGCGCCAGCGGCAGGCTGGGCGAGGTCACGGACAGGGTGAGCACCGGCTGGTCGGCGGGGTTGCTCTTGGCGTAGGTGGGCGGCGCCGGGAGCTGCCGCGGCAGCAGGTTGGCGGCGGCGTTGATGGCGGCCTGCACGTCCTGCTCGGCGGAGTCGATGCTCTCGTCCAGCGTGAACTGCAGGGTGATCAGCGACGAGCCGAAGCTGGACACCGACGTCATCTGCGTCAGGCCGGGGAGCTGGCCGAACTGGCGCTCCAGCGGCGTGGTCACCGCCGAGGCCATCGTCTCCGCGCTGGCGCCGGGGAAGCCGGTGGAGATGACGATGGTGGGGTAGTCCACCTGCGGGAGCGCGGAGACGGGCAGCTCCTTGTAGCCGGCCAGCCCCGCCAGCAGCAGGCCCACCGTGAGGAGCGCGGTGGCCACCGGGCGGCGGATGAACGGCTCCGAGATGCTCATGGCTCGTTCCGGGGGCTCCGGCCGCTGGCCTCGGGGTGCTCGCCGGCGGGGCGTTCGCCGG
>DASRBA010000183.1:0-9372 GCA_035637895.1 Myxococcaceae bacterium | reverse complement strand
GCCGGCGCCGCCCGCGGAGGCGCCCGCCACGCTGGAGGGGACCGCGGCGCCCGGCGCGCTGGTGTTCGTCTCCAAGGGACTGGAGGCGTACGCGTTCGCGAGGTCGGGGGAGCCCGCGGACCTGGCGCACGATCGCGAAGGCTTCGTCCCGAGGGCGCTGGGCGTGCAGGTGGGGCAGGAGCTGCGGCTCCGCTCCGCGGACGGCCGGCTCCACACGCTGCTGGCGAAGAAGGTGGGCGGGGGCTGGGTCCGGAACGTGCCCATCACCGGCGGCGGGGAGACGCGGGTCACCTTCGACGAACCGGTGGGCGCGGTGACCCTGGAGTGCAAGGTCCACGGCGCGAGCGAGGCGCCGGGGATGATGGCCATCCTCGACCACCCGTCCTGGACGGTGGCGGACGCGAGCGGGCGCTTCTCGTTGCGCGTCGCCCTGTCCGGCGAGGGAGAGGTCACCGCGGCCTCTCCAGGCTCGGCCCCGGTGACCCGGCCTTACCGGGTGGGCGCCGGGCAACGGGTCGAGGTGACGTTGAAGTAGGGTCGCCGCCGTGGCGGTGACCCGGACGCGGCTGTCCAGCGCCGGAGCCCTCGCTCGCGCGAGCGATTGACACCCCGGGAGGGCGTCCTTACGATCTCGCCCACTTTTCGGAGGGAGGGAACGATGGCGGCGAAGAAGAAGGCAGCGAAGCGCAAGCCGGCGGCGAAGAAGAAGACGACGAAGCGGAAGTCGTCCGGACGCAGCCGCGGCAAGAAGTAGCGGCTGTCCTCGCCAGGCGTCTGGCGCGCATCTGCGGCTCGGCGGACTCCCCGCCGGGCCGTTTTCATTTCGAGCGACGGCGCTCCTGGGAAGATGAGGCCGCATGTCGATGCGCCTGGGCGAATTGCTGGAGGTCGGGCGGGAGCTCGGCGCCGCGCTCGAAGGGGCGGCCGTCCAGAAGGCGTGGGCGCCGCTGCGGGCGGTGGCGTACCTGGAGGTTCGACACCGGGTGGAGGGGGAGGGGTGGCGGAGCTCGACGGTGTGCCTGTCCGCCGAGCCGGAGGTCGCGCGGCTGTCGGTGGTGCGGGAGCGGTTCCCGTCGCCGCCGGAGCCGCCGTCGTTCCAGCGGTGGCTGCGGCAGGAGCTGGTGGGCGGGAGGATCGCCGGGGTGTCGGTGGCGGCGGAGGAGCGGGTGGTCCGCGTCGAGGTGGCGACGGAGCGCGGGCCGCGCACGCTGGTCGGGGAGTTGCTGCCCGCGCGCGGCGCGCTGGTGTTGCTGGGGAGTGAGGATCGCGTGCTGGCCCTGTCGCCGGCGGCGGAGGGGAGGGATGGGTTGGAGATCGGCCGCGCGTGGACATCGCCCTCCGGCGCGCTGTCCGAGCAAGCGCGCGCACTCCCGTCACGGTTGGGGGGCGTCGGCGCTGCGGTCGAAGACGGTGCGATGGCGCGCGGAGCGAGCGGAATGGCACCCGGCGACGCGGGTGAGCGGGGCGCGCCCATGTCGCACGGGGAGCGCGCGGCACGACGCTCGACACCATTCCCCCTCTCCGAGGCTGCCGAGGCGCTCTTCGCAGACCGGGAGCTCGCGCGGCGCTCGGAGGCGATCCGCCGCCGAATCGTGCAACCTCTCCGTTCCCGCCGCGAACGCCTCGCCCGCACGGTGGAGAAGGTCCGCGCCGAAGCCGCCCGCGGACCGGAAGCGGAGCGCCTCCGCCACCTGGGTGAGCTCCTCTCGCGCAACCTCCACGCCGTGCAGCGCGGCCAGCCGGAGGTCCGCCTCACCGACTACGCCGAGGACGGCGTGCGCGAGGTCGTCGTCCCCCTGGACCCGAAGCGCACGCCCAAGGACCAGGCGGAGCACTACTTCCACCAGTACCGCCGCCTCACCCGCGGGAGCGCCGCCGCCGCGCAGCGCCTCGCCGCGCTCGAACGGGAGCTGGCCGCCGCCGGGCGCGACCTCCAGCGCGCCTCCACGCTCGACGCCGCCGCCCTCCTCGAGCGCGCCGGCGTCCTCTCCACCCCCGAGCGCGAGGGGCCTCCCGAGGCGCGCCCCTTCCGCCAGTACCGCGGCGCGGGCGGCGCGCGGATCTGGGTGGGCAAGACGTCCGAGGGCAACGACGCCCTCACCTTCCGCGCCGCCCGCCCGCACGACCTCTGGCTCCACGCCCGCGGCGTCCCCGGCGCGCACGTGGTGGTCCCGCTCCCCCGCGACGCCGAGCTGCCGCAGGAGCTCCTCCTGGACGCCGCGCACCTCGCGCTCCACCACTCCCAGCTCAAGGGCGAGCCGCGCGGCGAGGTCAGCTACACGCCCGTGAAGCGCGTCCGCAAGGTGAAGGGCGGCGCGCCCGGCCAGGTGACGTACACCGGCGAGAAGACCTTCGTCGTCCGCGTGGAGCCGGAGCGCCTGGAGCGCCTGCTCCGCTCCGAATCCGACGCCGCCGCTCCGGGTACGATGCGGCCGTGACCGCCGCGGCCTTCACCTCCGAGCACACCTGCGCCCGCTGCCCGCGCGCGCTGGGCCGCTCCTGCTGCGAGGTGGAGGACGGCGAGCAGCTCGCCACGCTCACCTGGGCGGACGTGGACCGGATCTCGGACGCCACCGGCCGCCCGGCGCGCGCCTTCGCGGAGGTGGAGTGGCTGAGCGTCGAGGACGGGCGGGCCTACGAGTCGCGCCGCCCGCTGTACCACGGCTACTTCGCTCGCGGCCCGGCGCGGCTGACGCTGAAGCGGCGCGCCGGCGCATGCGTCTTCCTCCAGCGCGGGCGCGGCTGCTCGCTGGGCGCGGACGCCCGGCCCACGGCCTGCCTCCTCTACCCGTTCGAGCTGTGGCCCGACGGGAGCTGGAGCCTGCAGGTGGACCGCTTCGGGTCGCTGGAGGACGCGCGGGTGGCGCGCGGGTCGAGCTGCCTGGCGGTGGAGGAGGCGTCGTCGATGGACGGCGTGCTGGCCGCGTTCTCCACCACGCGCGAGGACGTCGCCGCGCTGGGCGAACGGTTGCGCGGCGAAGTGCGCGCCCACCGGCAGGTCGTTCGCGCGGTGCCTTGAGTCCGCCCGCGACGCGGCTAGGATTTCCGGTGTGAACTCCGTAGCGCCCTTCCAGCTCTCGCTCTTCGACGAGGTCCAGCGCCCGTCGCGCGACCAGATGCTGGCGCAGGCGGAGTCGCTGGCGGTGGCGCTCTCGCGCGAGCTGAGCGTGCCGGTGCGGCTGTCGGTGACGGACAACCGCTCCACCATGGTGAGCTTCCGGCGCAACAACTCCAGCCTGCGGCTGCGCGTCCACCACATGTTCCTCGACGCGCCGGAGCGGGTGGTGCGCGCCATCGCCGACTACGCGGGGCGCGGGCGGCGCGGCTCCGGCTCGGTGCTGGACGACTACATCCGCGGCCGCCAGCCGCTGATCCGCGTCGAGCGCAACGACAAGGAGGCGGACCTCAACCCGGTCGGCCGCTACTTCGACCTGCAGGCCATCTTCGACCGGATGAACGAGAAGTACTTCCAGGGCGGCATCCAGGCGGAGATCGGCTGGGGGCGGATGCCGGCCCGGCGGCGCCGCAAGTCGATCCGCCTGGGCGTCTACGACCACCAGACGCGGGAGATCCGCGTCCACCCGGCGCTCGACCGGCCCGACGTGCCGGTCTTCTTCGTGGAGTTCATCGTCTTCCACGAGATGCTCCACCAGCTCTTCCCCAGCCCGTCCGGCTCCTCCCGCCGCGTCCACCACCCCCGCGGCTTCCGCGACCGCGAGAAGGCGTTCCCCCAGTACGCCGCCGCCATCCGCTGGGAGAAGCAGAACCTCCGCACGCTGCTGCGCCGCTGACCTGGGCGGCGATGCGGCGCCTCGGCGGGATCCGCCGGAAGCCGCGCTCCGGCGACCACGGGGAGATGTCCCGCACGCCCGCCAGCTTCACCGCTTCCTCTTCTTCCGCCGCAGCAGCTCCACGCCGCGCGGGGACAGCTCGTACCCGACCTCGAACGACTGGGTGAGCCCGAGCTTCTTCAACCGCCGCACGTCCTGCTTGAACGGCAGCGTCTCCCGCCCCACCCGCTTCGCCAGCTTCGACGCCGCCACCCTCGGGTGCCGCCCGATCAACCGCAGCGTCCTCCACGCCCACGCCTCCTCCGCCCGCGCGTCCCACCCGTCCAGCCTCCCCACCAACCCCTCCACCTCCTCGTCGCTGAGCGAGGCGTCCATCGCCACCGCCACCCGGTCCCCATCCCCACCGTGATGCAGCTCCACCCGGAACACCTTGTCCGCCGCCCGCAGCGGCCCCTCCCGCACGCCCTGCATGTACTCCAGCAGCGCCGCCCTCCCCTCGAACCCCGCCAGCCTCGCGTCGGCCTCCGAGATGCTCCCCACCTCCACCACCGCCACCCGGTCGACCTCCAGGACGCCCAGCGGGTGGCAGCGGTAGCGCCCGCCCACCTTGACCAGCGGCTTGCTCCACGAGCGGAACGTCAGCCGGACGGACCCATCCACGAGCCCCGCATGGAAACGCTTCTGGAACAACAGCACGCTTGACCTCCTTCTCCCCGCCCGAGACATTCGAACCAATGAGGCGCGCGAAAATCGTCTGCACCGTCGGACCCGCCAGCCAGAGCCCGGAGATGCTGGAGTCTCTCCTCGCGTCGGGCATGGACGTCGCCCGGCTCAACTTCTCCCACGGCTCCCACGAGCAACACACCGCCACCATCGAGACGCTCCGCCAGGCGTCGCTCAAGGTGCGCAAGGCGGTGGGCATCCTGGGCGACCTGCAAGGGCCCAAGATCCGCACCGGCAAGCTGGCCAACGGCGAGGCGGAGCTCGAGGAGGGCGCCGAGCTGCAGATCACCACCGACGAGTCGGTCGTCGGCAACGCGCAGCTCGTCTCCACCACCTACCAGCACCTCCCGGCCGACGTGAACCCGGGCGACCGCATCCTCCTCGACGACGGGCTGCTGGAGCTGACGGTCAAGGCCACCGACAAGCGCTCCCTCGTCGTCACCGAGGTCGTCCACGGCGGCACCCTGCGCAACAACAAGGGCATCAACCTCCCGGGCGTGATGCTCCGCGCGGAGGCCCTCACCCCCAAGGACCGCGAGGACCTCCTCTTCGGGCTCAAGGCCGGGGTCGACTTCGTGGCGCTCTCCTTCGTGCGCCAGCCCTCCGACCTGGACCAGGCGCGGCAGGTGATGGCGCAGGCCGGCCGCACCGTCCCCATCATCGCCAAGCTGGAGAAGCCGGAGGCGCTGGCGCGGCTGGACGCCATCCTCGACAAGACGGACGGGGTGATGGTGGCCCGCGGCGACCTCGGGGTGGAGATCCCGCCCGAGGAGGTCCCCGCCATCCAGAAGGACATCATCCGCCGCGCCAACCTGAGGGGCATCCCGGTCATCGTCGCCACCCAGATGCTCAACTCGATGATCGACCATCCTCGCCCCACCCGCGCCGAGGCGTCCGACGTGGCGAACGCGGTCTTCGACGGCGCGGACGCGCTGATGCTGTCCGGCGAGACCGCCTCCGGCAAGTACCCGCTGGACTCGCTGCGGATGATGGACCGCATCATCCTCGCCGCCGAGTCCGCCGCCCGCGCCTCCACCTCCGGCCTCCGCTTCACCCCCGAGGGCCTGGACACCCCGGGCTCCTTCCCGGAGGTGATCGCCGCCACCGCCTGCCAGGCCGCGCTCGACGCCGGGGCCTCGCTCATCGCCGCCTTCACCCTCTCCGGCACCACCGCCCGCCTCCTCTCGCACTTCCGGCCGCGCGTCCCGGTGGTGGCCTTCTCCCCCAACCAGGAGGTCCGCCGCCGCCTGGCGCTCCTGTGGGGCGTGGTCCCCCGCGTGCTGGAGCCGATCCAGGAGACCGAGGCCATGGTCCGCCGCGTGGAGGAGGAGCTCCTCTCCCGCGGCCTCGCCCAGCGCGGCGAGAAGGTGGTCATCGTCTACGGCGCGCCGGTGGGGCAGCCGGGGAAGATCAACTCGCTCCGGCTGCACACCATCTCCGGGACCACCTGAGCCGCCTCAGTACTCGCACACCGGGTTGAGACAGAATTCCCCAGACGCGCACTGGCTGGCGGAGCTGCACCGGCACAGCTTGTTCGGGTTCTGGCAACCCTGCCCCAGCGGGCACGCCGCGGTCGAGCAGTCGCAGCGCCCGCTGAAGTTCGAGTACGGCGAGCAGGTCCCCGAGGGGCAGGAGATGCCGCAACCGCCGCAGTTGAAGCGGTCCGTCCCCAGGTTCTTGCAGACCGTCGAGTTGGGCCCGATGCCGCAGCACACGCTGGCGGGGGTGGCGCCGCACTGGGCGAACTGGCACCCCGGGTCCGCGCAGTCGGTCAGCCCGTCGCAGTCGTTGTCCACGCCGTCCGCGCAATTCGTCTCCGGGCAGGTGCAGGGGATGGCGCGGCAGTTGGGGTCGTTGCAGTCGGTGAGCCCGTCGCAGTCGTTGTCCACGCCGTCGTTGCAGATGGACTCGGTGGCCTGCCGCGGTCCGCCGGAGGGCGCGCAGGTGCAGACGCCGCTGGAGCACACCCGCCCGTTGGTGCCGCACACCAGCCCCGCGCAGTCGGAGTCCAGGCAGTCCGGCGACCCGTCCCCGTCGTCGTCCAGGCCGTTGTTGCAGGCGGTCTCCACCTTGCGGCGCTCGGAGCAGATGCAATTGGCCCCGCACGAGCGGCCCGCGCAATCAGTGTCGGCGCAGTCGATGGACCCGTCGCCGTCGTTGTCCAAGCCGTCGGTGCAGACGGTCTCCGTCTTCCCGCCGCTGGCGTTCAGGCACACGCACCCCACCCCGCACGAGTGGGCCACGCAATCGCCGTCGTTGCAGTCGACCAGCCCGTCCGGCGAGAGGACGATGCCGCCCAGGCCGTCCGGGCAGTAGTCGTCGTCGGTGTTGTCCGAGCAGCTCTGCTCCACGCAGTTGATGTACGCGTAGCAGGGGCAGTCCGGGTCGTTGCAGTCCGCCGCCCCGTCGCCGTCGTCGTCCGCCCCGTTCCCGCAGTTGCTCTCGTGCTTGATGCCCCCGGCGCCGCAGACGCAGTTGCCGTTGCACGACACCTGCCCCGTGCAGTCGGGGTCCGCGCAGTCGGTGCCCTGGTTGCCGTCGTTGTCGACGCCGTCGTTGCAGTTGGTCTCGACCTTGGTGGTCCCGTTGCAGACGCAGCCGAGGCCGCAGGAATGGCCGCTGCAGTCGGGGTCCGCGCAGTCGATGCCCTGGTTGCCGTCGTTGTCGATGCCGTCGGCGCAGTTCGTCTCCACCTTGGCGCCGCCGTTGCAGACGCAGCCGGTCCCGCAGGAGCGCCCGGCGCAGTCGCCGTCGACGCAGTCGGGCGCCTGGTCGCCGTCGTTGTCCTGGCCGTCCGCGCAGTTCACCTCCGCCGGCGCAGGGGTGACGCACTCGCAGCCGGCGCCGCAGGCCACCCCCTGGCAGTCCGGGTCCGCGCAGTCGGTCAACCCGTCGCAGTCGTCGTCCACGCCGTTGGTGCAGTTGGTCTCCTTCGTGCCCGCGTCGGCCCCGCTGCTACAGGCGCAGGCGCCGCCCGCGCAGGTGCGCCCGTTCCCGCAGCTGGCCCCCGCGCAGTCCGGGTCCTGGCAGTCCACCAGCCCGTCGCAGTCGTCGTCGGCGTTGTTGGTGCAGCTCGTCTCGGTGGGGGCGCCGGTGCCGCCGTCCGCGCACCGGCACTGCCCGCCCACGCAGGCCATGGCCCCCGCGGCGCAGGCGAAGCCGTCGCAGTCCGGGTCCTGGCAATCCGCCAGCCCGTCGCAGTCGTCGTCCTGCCCGTTGGTGCAGCTCTCCGTGCCGGGGACGCACCCGCCGTCGCCGCCGTCAGGCCCCGCGTCCGGACCTCCGTCGGGCCCCCCGCTCCGGCACACGTCGTCGATGCAGGTGTAGCCGGGGGCGCAGTCCGCAGTGGTCTTGCAGGCGAATTCGAGATCGCCGATGCCGGTACAGGTACAGGCGACCACCGTGGCCAGGATGGTCGCGGCAAGGACGAGACCGAACCGCATCGCCTGGAGTCTAGGTCAGAAGCGGACCCGGACGTCCACGCGCAACCCGCCGACCCCGGCACCGGGGCCGGGGGCCTTCTCCGGCTCGACGAACCACAGCACGGTCCCGGCCGCCCCTAGCACCACCGCGGCGCCGAACAGGCTGTCGGCGATCACCGCGCTGGCGTTCGCCTCGTCCACCATCTTCTGCGCGTCCACCTGCCGCACCGAGGTGACCGGGTGCTGCTGCGACCAGGCGGCGATCTGGGGGTTGATCGACGCCGCCCTGGCGCCGAACAGCGCCCCCACCGCGGCGGCCACCAGCCCGCACCCGCCGGCGGCGATGGCGTAGGGCCGGTACCCACCCAGGTCCAGGGCCGGCCCGGACGAGGACATGAGCCGGTCCGCGCCCGCCGGCGCCTTGAGGATGACGGGCTTCTCCCTGGTGCCGATGAGCATCAGCTGCCCGTCGGCTTCTCCCAGCAGCTCCGCCCAGAAGGAGACCGCCGGCGCGCCCGCGGGGACCGACGCGCGGCCCTCCACCACCGGCACCACCGCCTCCTTCCATGGCGTGTTCCCCACCTTCAGCCAGAAGCGGACCTTGCGCGCCTGCGACAGCGGGTCGGTGGCCACCTTCACCACCACGGTCTCCACCAGGCCGGGCTTGGCGCGCGCCGGCGCCACCTCGAAGCGCAGCGACCCGGTGGCGGCGAGCTGGGCCTTCGCCTCCTTGAAAGGCGCGCGCTGCTCGGCGGAGGTGGTGGATTCGTTGAGCTTGTAGTCCGGATCCAGCGCCAGCAGCTGCTTGAAGAAGTTGAGCGCGGAGGACTTCTGGTCGAGCGACGCGGCGATCAGCCCTTGCAGCTCGAGGATGCGGAGGATGGTCTTGCGGTCGTTCCGCGGGGTCTTCGACGCCTGGAGCAGCGCCACCGCCGCGCCGTCGTAGTCGAGGTCGTCCAGCAGCTTCTCCGCCTTCGCCAGGCTGGGGTTCCCCTGGGGGGGAAGGGCCGGCGGTGGCGCGGGTGGAGCCACCGGGGCGGCGGCCAGCCCGACGGCGAGGAGCGCCGCCCAGCTCACTTGGAGCAGACCTTTCCGGGGACGTCCGCCTCCATGAACACCTTGAGCAGCTCGGTGTCGATCTGCCCGGACCTGGACTCCGAATCGAGGATCTCCAGCGCCTTCTGGTGCGGCACCGCCTTCTTGTACGGCCGGTCGGAGGCGGTGAGGGCGTCGTAGATGTCCGAGATGGCCATCATCTTGGACTGCACCGGGATCTCCCCCCCGGGGATGGCCCGCGGGTAGCCCTTGCCGTTGAGCTTCTCGTGGTGGGCCCAGGCGATCTCCGGCACCCGCCGCAGGTCGCGCGTCCAGGGGATCTCCGAGAGGAACTTGTAGGTGTGGGTGACGTGCGACTCGATCTCCAGGCGCTCCTCCTG
>DASRBA010000182.1:0-12886 GCA_035637895.1 Myxococcaceae bacterium | reverse complement strand
ATGATCGTCCTCGTCCATAGCGCCGCGGATGTCGAGTGGGTGAAGCGCCTGCAGGGTCGCCTCCCGGCTTCGACGCAGGTGGTCGAGGTGGAGTCGGCGCTGGACACACTGCGACCGCTGAGCTCAGGGGCCCGCGCAGTCGTCCTGCTGATGAGCCCGGAGATGGTGGTGCGGGGTCGTGAGATGGCGGAGCTCCTCCTCGACGTGCCGGACCGGTCGCGGGTAGTCTCCCTCTCGGTCCGGAGGTGTGAGCACGGGAGCAGCGCGCTCGCTGTGTTCCGGGCGGTGCTCAACCACTGGCATCCGCTCTTGGACCAGGACGACGGGGAAGTCGAGCGGACACTGGCGGCGGCGGTCGCGCGGATCGCCGCGCTCGCGACGCGCGGCCGGGAGCTTTCGCCCCCCTTGGCGCGAGCCAATGGCATACTACCCTCGGTCTCGCCCCCCGGTGCTCTCCCAACGCTCAATGGGGTTGAGATCGAGCCAGCGCCTCGGCGGAGAGAAGGCTTCCTCCGGACCGAAACTGGAACGCGAGGGGGTGTAGACTACAGCTTTGCAGCTCCTCGTGAGCGCGTCCGCCTCGGCGCATCTGCGCCGCGTCTCGTCAAGCCGGGGCAGGAGTTCACCGCCCGGTTCGCGGCCTACCACCCGGCGCTGGCGAAGGCGATCAAGCGCCAACTCCGGAAGGCGGGGGCCGGAGCGGCCCCGCACCTGAACCTCTGGGAGTCGTCCTGGAGGTTCGGCACGACCGTGACCGTCCACCTTTCCGGCGACGGCCTCGAGGTCTCACCCAGCCGCCAGCAGTTCGTCTGGATGGGCCATCAGCACCTCCTCGACTTCGACGTCCGCGCCGAAGACCGCGCCGCGCGCTACGACACGCGCCTCAAGCTCGACGTGAGCATCGAGGGCGTGGTGCTGGTCCGCCTCCGGCTAGACCTGACGGTGACCCAGCCTCGCCGCCGCGACGCGTGGTCGGGCCGGCGCCGCTGCGTCCACGCGGAATCCCCGAAGAGGGCCTTCGCCTCCTACGCGGCGGAGGACCGGGCGCGGGTCTTGGACCGGGTCTCGGCGGTCCGTATCGCCGCGGGCGTGGACGTGTTCATGGACTGCCTCTCCCTCCGCGCCGCCCAGTACTGGGCGGCGTGCCTGGCCAACGAGATCTCCCAGCGGGAGGTCTTCATGCTCTTCTGGTCCGAGCACGCGGCCGCGTCGCGCTGCGTGGAGTGGGAGTGGCGCCACGCGCTGAAGCAGAAGGGCCTGGACGCCATTCAGCCCCATCCGCTGGATCCGTGGCCCAAGGCGCCTCTCCCGGAGGAACTGTCCTGCCTTCACATGGGCGACCCGCTGATGGCGGTGCGCGCGGTGGCGCTCAGGGATGGGTCACGAGGTCGAACTTCGGACCGAGCAACTGCGCCTCTTCCATCGCCCGCTTGAGGCGGTCGGAGACGATGAGCGCGACGGTGTAGCGGGCGACGCGGAACAGGTCGAGCCCGCCGGTCCGGTTCGGGTCGATCACCAGCTTATCCATCGCGTGGTAGTCGCCGATCCGATCGGGTCGACCGTCCGCTTCCGTCCAGCGGCTCACGCCCTGAGAACGCTGCTCGTCGACACAGTCAGCGGTCCGGATCGCGTTTGCGATGAAGAAGGGGCCTTCGTGGCCCTGGACCGAGACCTGGATCAGTTGGACCTGTGGCCCACAGACTTTCTCGAGGACATCCGCGGCGCGAGGGGTGACCACCGGAACCCCGGTTGGGCTGGTGCTGTAGTCGAGTGCGATTCCTTGTAGCAACACCTCGAAGGTCTGGGGAGGAACGACCATCGCGGGCTTTCCGATCGAGAACTGCCAGGGGTCTACTTCCGGGATCTCGCCTAGTACCCACCGGCGCGGGATCTCCATGTCGTCCCATAGATCGAAATAGCTCACCGGACAGCCCCCGTGACGAGCCCATTGAGCTGGCTTCCCGGTGTCTTGATCCTCTCCGCAAGAGTGCGAAGCGCGCGGAGGACGCCAGCCCTGAAGGGCTCCGAGCCTGGCGTGGTTCCGGCGGTCTGTTCTCGAAGCTCTTTGAGCACCGCTCGATGGTACGCCTCTGGATGCGGACCCTGATGGCCCTCCACTTCGACCAGGTTCTCGGGTGAATCGAAGTGCAGCCTGGCGTCATCGAGAAAGAACTTGAACCTCGGCGACCACGGGCCACCGCGCGCGTCCGACTCGAAGTTCTTGTCTGTGCAGATGTGGTGCAGGTGCCCGCGGGCCATGTACAGCAGCGGGAGCGCGTTGCTCGCAACCACGCCCGCCTGCTCGAGCGCGATCACCGCGGCGTCGCTCAGCACCAACGCCTGCGTCCCCACCACCGCGCGGATGGCGAGCCCGCCTCCCGTTCCCGCCAATTCCAGGCTCGCCCCTTCGAACCCTCCCACCGTGAGCCATTCGGTCAGCGCCGCGAGAGCAGGGAGGCCGGTCGCTGCCAGCTTGGCGAGCGAGATCTCCAGGCTGTTCACGTTCGCCGCCGCCACCCCCACCTTCATCACGTTCGCGAGGGGCATCACCTCCATCACGTTGTCGCGGTACCGCTGGGCGGCGGCGAGCGCCTGCTCCGCCTCGGCGCGGTGGGTAAGAGGCCAGCGCCAGTCGCTCGCCATCCCGTTACGGATCGTCGCCGTCTCTTGCACACCGCGGTTGCAGTTGGAGCGAGGAATGGCGCTCATGCCCCGGGCAGTGGCCTCCAGGTCGACCCGGAGGAGGTCGTAATAGAGCCCGGCCGCGCTCACGCCGATCTCGGCTGCGGTCCGCGCATCGCCTTCGGGCCGGCCTTCGCCGGACAGGAGCAATGACGCGGTCACCGCCAGGTGCGATTCGAGAGCATTAACCGAGTCTTCTCCGAATGACCGGCCTGCCAGTGCGCGTGCGAGGGGACGAAGCTCCTGGGCCTCCAACTCGAGCCGGAGGACATCCTCGGCCAATGCCGTCGGCTCCGGGTGCTCGAGAGGAGCGGGCGGATCGCTGGTCCCGTGCTCGCACCCTGCCGCGAGGAGAAGGCAGAACGCCAGCAGGTCAGAACGGCGGCGGCGCTCCATGCGTGTAGACATAGACGAATTCAATCTTGCCTCGCATCCCCGCATCCGGATCACAGTGCGTGAACGTGACGAGATGCTGCCGGGTGCTCACCTCGAACGCAGGGTATGCCAGCCCGTCGATCTCGGGATGAGGGAAGCCCGGCTCGTCCGGCTCGCCGTAGTACCGGTACACGCACGGGCTGACGATCTCGTACTTGACCGGCGGAAACGGCAGCTCTTCCTTGAACGTCGTTCCATGGCATGTGATCGGCTGGCAGCTCGCCACCGCCACCACGAATGCCGCCGCCGCCAGCCGCCTCACGACTGCGTGACGCGCACCGTGGTCTTCATCTCGCGGCCCGAATCCGGGTCCCGCGCGCGCATGGTGAGGATGCCCTCCACGTTCACGTCGAACGTGATCTCCACCTGTACCTTCCCGGCCCGATCCGGCCGGATCCCCGAGAAGGTGAAGTTCCCCAGGAGCTCGTTGCGCTCCACCATGTCGTTGTCGCCCTGGTAGATCCGCATCGCCAGCTCCGTCTGGTTGTCGAAGCTGGTCGTCGCCAGGATCTGCTTCGCGTTCGGGATCGCCGCGTTCCTCGGGAACACCACGTGGAACGACCCTCCCGCCTTCTCCAGGCCGATCGCCATCGGGATCACGTCCAGCAGCTGGATCCGCAGGTTGGTGTCGTCCTCCAGCGAGTGCGCGTACAGCGCCGCCCCGATCGCCACCGCCTCGTCCGGGTGGACGTTCTTGTTCGGCGCCTTCCCGAAGAACTTCTGCAGCCGGTCCTGCACGATGGGCATGCGCGTCTGCCCACCCACCAGGATCACCTCGTCGATCTGCGACGTGGCCAGCCCGGAGTCCACCAGCACCTTGGCCACCATCTGCAGCGTCCGGTCCACCAGGTGCGCGGTGAGCTGCTCCAGAATCTTCCGGGTGAACTTCATCTCGATGTTCAGCGGCTGGCCCTGCGCCGTCATGGTGATGAACGGGATGTTGAAGGGGACCTCCTCGCGCGACGACAGGTCGCACTTGGTCCGCTCCGCCAGGTCCTTGATCCGCTGCATCGCCACCGGGTCCGAGGACAGGTCGATCCCCGTCTTCGCCGCGAAGTCCTTGAGGACGTGGTGGATCATCGCGTTGTCGAAGTCGATCCCGCCCAGGAAGATGTCGCCGCCGGTCGACTTCACCTCGAACACCCGGTCGCGGATCTCGATGATCGACACGTCGAACGTGCCGCCGCCCAGGTCGTAGACGCAGACGGTCTCCTTCTTCCCCTTGCCCACGCCGTACGCCAGCGAGGCGGCGGTGGGCTCGTTGATGATCCGCACCACCTCCAGGTCGATCAGCTTCCCGGCGTCCTTCACCGCCTGCCGCTGCCGGTCCGTGAAGTACGCGGGCACCGTCACCACCGCGCGCTTCACCGGCACCCGCAGGTAGTTGGAGGCGACGTCCCGGATCTTGTTGAGGATGCGGGCGCTGATCTCCTGGAGCGAGAACTCCTTCTTCCCCACGTCGAGGAGGACGTCGCCCTTCTGGCTCGCCCGGATGCTGTAGGCCACCACCTTCCGCATGGTGTCCACGACGTCCGTCTTGTACGACCGCCCCACCAGCCGCTTCGCGCCGTAGACCGTGTTCCTCGGGTTGAGCTGCCATTGCCGCTTGGCCTCGTACCCGATGAGCTCGTTCCCCTTGTCGTCGATCGCGAAGATGGACGGGATGGTGTACTCGCCGCCCTTGTAGGGGATCAGCTTCACCGTCTGGTGATCGCCCTCGACGATGGCCGCGCACGAGTTCGTGGTGCCGAGGTCGATCCCGATGATGGGTTCCTTGGACATGACGTTTGGCCGGGCCTACCCCCCGAGCATATGCGCTCCGACGTTACCCCACAGTTTCTGGCTCGGAAACCGGCCCGCCCACAACGAACGTCAAGGACCTCGCGCGTACCGGGAAACCAACGCCGGGAGCTCGGACAGGTTCGGCCCGCGCAGGTCCAGCGCGTCCCCAGCGCTCACGCCGCCCGCCAGCTCCATCGCCTGCAGCTCCAGCCCCACCGCCGGGTCGCTCGCCGGGTCGCCGGCCAGGCCGGAGGGCGCGTCCGGCACCCGGATCGCCCCCTGCCCGGAGGTGACCTCGAAGTACACCACGTGCCGCCCCTGCGCCGACCGGAGCACCGCCCGACCCAGCGAGGCGCCCGCCGCCGCCACCGCGTCCCACGCCGGCTGCCCCACCGACACCGTCCGAGCCGCCGGATCCACGCTCATCCCCGCCGGCAGGGGCAGCAGCGGCCCCAGGTCCGCGCTCACCGGCAGCGCGTCCGCCAGCAGCAGCCGCGCGGTGGTCCGCCGGCCTCCGCCGGGGAGCGCGCTGGTGGCGAACGCCCACAGCCCCGGCCGCCCCGCCTCCGCCGCGTCGTACGGCGCGCCGCTCTTGAGCACCGCCGCCGCCGCCGCCCCGCCCGAGCGCGAGGTCAACCCCAGCACCAGCGCGCCCACGTCCGCGCGCGCCTGCACCGCCGCCACCACCAGCGAATCCACGCCGGGCGGGAGCGCGGGGAGCTGCACCTCCGTCCGCAGCAGCTGCTGGCGCGCCGGGGTGAAGGTCAGCCTGGGAAAGGCCGAGTAGTCCGGCACGTCCTCCGACCCGGCCGGGCACCGCTGCGGATCCGCGCACAGCCCGTCGCCGTCCACGTCCGCCGCGTCGGCCACGAACGGCCGCGCCGAGAACCCCACCGGCGCGGCGACGGCGTAGTCCAGCGCGCCCACGTAGGACAGCAGGTCCGCCGACCCGGCGACGCCCAACGCGTCCAGCGGCACCTTCCCGCCGAACCCCACCACGCCGCGCGGCCCCGGATCCGCCGGCGCGTCCGCCGCCTGCTTCACCGGCACCGGCACCGGGAACCCCAGGTCCAGCGCCGCCACCGTCGAGCCGAAGAACGGCGCCCGCTGCCCCGACACCGGCAGCGTGACGAAGAACAGGTCGCCGAAGAGGTCCCCCAGGTCCTGGTCCACCACGTCCCACCGCGCCGCCACCGTCAGCCCCAGCGCCACCTCGCCGCTCCCGTGCGCCGAGCCGAACCCCATCCCCGCCGTGAACCCCGCCGAGCCGTGCACCGGGTTCGACTCCAGCGGCAGCAGCACGTCCACCGCCGAGGTCGCCGCCACCGACACCCGGTCGTAGCGGGGGAGGCCGTCGGAACGGAGGTCGGGCGACGCCGCCGCGACGTCCACCAGCGCCGCCGAGGTGAGGAAGCGCGCCTCGCCCGCCGCGTCCGTCTGCCCCTCCAGCAGTCCGGGGCACGGGCCGCTCGCCGGCGGATCCGGGCACAGCGCCACGCGCACGCCCTGGAGCGGGGCCCGGGTGGCGGCGTCGATGACGCGCACCACGCGCTCACCCGCGCTCGCCGGCGCGTACGCGACGAACGAGGCCGATGCGGGAGCCGCCGGCGAACCCGCCAGGGTCGCGGTCACCAGGAACGGCCCGGCGGTCCGCGCGGTGACCAGGCCGGAGGCATCCACGTCCGCCGCGCCCGCCGGCGACGCCGCGTACGTCGCGCTCCAGAGGGGCACCGTGGACCCATCCGCCCGCGCGCCCACCAGCGAGAGCTGCCGGGACTCGCCCACCTCGAACACGCCGCTCGCCGGGAGCAGGCGCAACCCCACGATCGCCGACGCCGCCGGCGGCGGCACGCACCGCCCGTCCACGCACGCCGCCGGGAACGCGCAGTCCGGGTTCCCCCGGCACGGGGAGGGGACACACACGCCGCCCACGCAGATCTCCCCGGCGCCCGCGCACGGGCATGCGGTGGTGGGCTGGCAGTGTCGGTCCTGGCAATACGCGGGCGCCGCGCAGTCCGCGTCCACCAGGCAGCGCGGGAGCTCCTGGCAGACGGACTGGGCGCAGTCGAAGCCGGGCGGGCAGGGGGAGAACGGGCGGCACTCGAACTCCACCGGGCATTGCGCGGGGCTGGTGCAGGCCTGGTACGGCGCGCACACGCCGCCCTGCGCGCCGGTGCAGTACGTGCCGGCCGGGCAGTCCGCCAGGGTGGCGCAGTTGGACCGGACGCAGTCGCCGTCGAAGCACACCAGCCCGCCGCCGCACGCCAGCGTCCCGGTGCAGCGCCGCACGCACCGCCCGGCGTCGCAGCGGTACAGGAGCAGCGCCAGCTGCGGATCGGAGCCCGGGGCGCAGTCGTCCGGCGTGGTGCAGGCGGCGAGGCAGATCCCCTGGTTCGGTTCGCACACCCGCCCGTACGCGGAGCAGTCCACGTCCTGCGCACACGCCGGCATCGGCCCGCACGTCCCGGAGAGGCACGCCTCGCCGGCCGCGCACGCGGCGTCGCGGAGGCACAGGCACTTCCCCTCCGCGCAGGTGAACCCGGACGCGCAGTCCGACGCCTTCATGCACTGGGGCGGCTCCGCGCACCGCCCCTCCGCCGTGCACACCTCCCCCGCGGGGCAATCCACGTCGTCCCGGCACTCGGGCGCGCAGGCCCCCAGCCGGCACCGCCGCCCCGCCCCGCAGTCCGCGTCCGCCTGGCAGGGCTCCGAGTTGGTGGAAGGGCATCCCACCAGGGCCAGTGCCGCCGCCAGGAGTACGAGCGCCGCGGGCCTGTTCCTGAGAGAATCCCTCCCCGGCCAGGAGATCACCGTGGACGCCAAGCGGACGCTGCAGCAGATCGGCTCGGAGGTCTCGAACGACTTCGCCAAGAGCAGGACCATCCTCTCGTTCGAAGAGTACCTGAAGCTCTTCGCGCAGGAGCCCCGCCGGCAGTCGCGCAACGCCGCCCAGTACCTGAAGGACGTCATCGACCACTTCGGGGCGGAGCAGGTGCCGCACCCCACCGGCTCCGGGAAGATCCGCCGCTTCAAGATCTTCGACCTGATGGAGAGCGACCGGGACGGGCGGGTGGCCGGTCAGGAGGAGGTGCAGAACGCCATCTACCGGCTGCTGGGCAACTTCGTCCGCGCCGGGCGGATCAACAAGCTGCTCTTCCTCCACGGCCCCAACGGCTCCGCCAAGTCGTCCATCGTGGACTCGCTCAAGCGCGGGATGGAGCAGTACTCGGAGCTGCCGCAGGGCGCGCTCTACAAGATCAACTGGGTCTTCCCCACCGAGAAGCTGATCAAGGGCTCCATCGGCTTCGGGGAGAAGCTGGAGAAGGCCGGCGAGCTGGCCTCCTACGCGCACCTGGAGGTCGAGCACATCGACATGCGGCAGCCGTGCGAGATGCGGGACCACCCGCTCTTCGTGCTCCCGCGCCAGGAGCGCAAGCGGCTTCTGGAGCAGTGCTACAAGGACATCAAGGACGAGCCGGGGGGGAAGGAGTTCGTCATCCCCGACGTGGTGGCCGAGGGCGAGCTCTGCCACAAGTGCCGCCGCATCTTCACCGCCCTGATGAGCGTGAACCACGGCGACTACCTCAAGGTGCTGCGGCACGTGCAGGTGGAGCGCTTCTACATCTCGCGCCGCTACCAGACCGGGACGATGACGGTGGAGCCGCAGATGAGCGTGGACGCGGCGTACCACCAGGTGACCGCGGACCGGTCGATGGCCAACGTCCCCGCGGCGCTGCAGAACGTGGTGCTGTTCGAGCCGCACGGCGCGCTGGTGAACGCCAACCGCGGGCTGATCGAGTACGCGGACCTGCTCAAGCGGCCGCTGGAGGCGTTCAAGTACCTGCTGGGGTTCTCCGAGACGTCGGAGGTCCCGCTGGAGCACATGATCCTCCAGCTGGACGAGGTGCTGATCGCCTCCTCCAACGAGAAGCACCTCTCCGCCTTCAAGGAGCTGCCGGACTTCGCCTCCTTCAAGGGCCGGATCGAGCTGGTGCGCGTCCCGTACCTCCGCCGTTACCTGGTGGAGAAGCAGATCTACGACGCGCAGATCACCTCCACCACGGTGGGCAAGCACGTGGCGCCCCACGCCACCGAGGTGGCCGCGATGTGGGCGGTGCTCACGCGGCTGAAGAAGCCCATCCCGGACCGGTACAACCAGGACGTGAAGGAGGTCGTGGACGGGCTGACGCCGATGGAGAAGATGCACCTGTACGAGGAGGGCGTGGCGCCGGACCGGCTGGCGGTCGCGCAGTCCAAGGAGCTGCGCAAGCAGCGCGAGGCGGTCTACGCGGAGTCGGACGCGTACCCCAACTACGAGGGCCGCAGCGGCGGGTCGGCGCGGGAGATCAAGACCGCGCTGTTCAACGCCGCCCAGAACCCCAGCTACCGGTGCCTCAACGCGCTGGCGGTGCTGGAGGAGCTGGAGGCGCTCTGCAAGGACAAGAGCGTGTACGAGTTCCTCCAGCAGGAGGTGGTGGACGGGTACCACGACCACGAGGAGTTCGTGAAGGCGGTGGAGGGGGAGTACCTGGACAAGGTCGACGGCGAGGTGCGGGAGTCGATGGGGCTGATCTCCGAGGGCCAGTACCGCGAGCTGTTCGAGCGGTACGTCCAGAACGTCTCCCACTTCGTGCGCGGGGAGAAGATGGTCAACCGCGTCACCGGGCAGTCGGAGAAGCCGGACGAGGGGCGGATGGGCGAGATGGAGGCGATCGTCATGCCCAAGGGCGAGGACGCGGGCGACTTCCGCCGCGGGCTGATCGCCACCATCGGCGCGCACCGGCTGGACAACCCGGACTCCGGGGAGATGGATTACGCGCGGATCTTCCCGGACCTCTTCCGGCGCCTGCGCGACCACTTCTTCGAGGAGCGCAAGCGCGTGCTCCGGAAGAACAAGGAGAACATCCTCAAGTACCTCTCCGAGGACCGGAACCAGCTCTCCAACAAGGAGCAGCAGCAGGTGGAGAGCACCCTCAAGGAGATGGCGGCCCGCTACGGGTACTGCGAGGCGTGCGCCAAGGACGCCATCCTGTTCGTGATGCGCAAGCGCTACGCGGTGTAGCGGGGACCGCCCCCGCGTCAGGGGGGCGCCGCGGACCGGCCCGGCGGCCGGGCCTCCGGGCTCTTGAAGGCGGCGCGCAGCAGCGCCTCCTCGCGGCGGAGGCGGAGCAGGCTGGCGGGGAGCAGCGCCAGCGCCCAGATCGCCGCCGCCGGCCAGCTCCGGGTGACGGCCGCCGCGCCGAGCGCGAAGGCGAGGAGCCCGATCTCCGAGGGGTGGCGGGCGAAGGCGTAGGGGCCGGCGCGCACCAGCTCCTGGCCTTCGTGGATCTCGTGCTCGGTGCGGAACGCCTCGCCCAGGGTGTGCATGGCCCACAGGCGCAGGAGGCCGCCCAGCACCATCAGCGCCGCGCCGGCCGCCGCGAGCGCCGGGAGCCGCAGCTCCCGCGAGACGGCCGCGGCGATCTGGATCGCCAGCAACGCGGTGCCGGTGACGGCCGCCGGGACCGTCCAGCCGGGCGCGCGGTGGGTGACCCCGACGGGGAGCCGCGGCTCCGGCGCGAGCATGATCTCCCCCGCGCACAGCGCGCCGCTCAGCGCGGCGAGGAGGAAGGCGTCCAGGAGCCAGCGATTGGCCATCACCGCCAGCATGACCAGCGCCAGCGCCAGGAGCCCGGCCGCGCCGGCCGCCAGCGCCGTCCTCATGCGGACGCGGCCGCCGCGGGGATGCCGGCGAGGATGCCGCGCAGGTGCGCGTCGGTGACGCCCAGCGCCTGGGCGATGGCGCTGACCGCCTCCTGCTCCACCGGCTCCAGCGGCCCGTCGAAGAGCGCGACCTCGCAGGCCGCGGTGACCAGCGCCTCCTTCTGCTGGGCGCTGAGGTGGGCGCCGAAGTTGGCGAGGTACCGTTTCACGTCGATGCCCTGCTCCTTCACGTCCTTCAGCTCGCGGGAGAGCTCCGCGTCCGGCATGGACATCCCGATCTGCTTGCGGAAGATGCGCGACCCGGCGTCGATGGCGGCGGGGTCCTCGCGCCCGCTCGCCAGGAGGACCATCGCCATGCTCCGGCGCATCGCGCGGCGCAGCTCGTCCTGGACGGTCTGCTCCCGGTCGGCCGGCGGGCCGGCGGTCAGCACCTCGGTCTTCCAGGTGGTCAGGCACTGGCCGCACTCGGCGTACTCGCCCAGCACGCCCATGGGGATGATCGGGATGAAGTAGAGGGTGAACCAGCGCTGGACCCGCTTGAGCTTGTACGGCTGGTTGCTCCGGCAGCGGGGGCAGAAGAACTGCCCCTCCTGCACCACGCTCGTGCGACCTCGCGAGCCCCAGATGATCATCGAGTTTCTCCCATCCGGCGCCGGAGTGTGCTCGGGCGGGCCGGGGCCGCGCAACAGCGAGTGCGCGCGCTCCGTGGTTTGATGGGGCCCCGTGCAAGGTTCGGAATCCGCCAAGGCCCACCGGCGCGCCCGGTCGATGCGAACCGCGCTGTTCGGGCTGGCCGCCGCGCTGGGGCTGGCATCGGCGCTGGGGTGGCGGTGGCAGCGGCCGTGGTTGGACCCGGCGCACCCGCCGCACGGCCTCTCCTGGTTCTTCACCCCGCTGGAGAGCAACGCGTGGATGCGCCTGGGCGCGCACGGGAGCGGCTTCTCGGTGGCGCCGGTGTACGGGCCCGGCCGGGCGCAGCGCTCGCCCGTCGAGGACCTGACCGCCACCGACTCGCACGTCTTCGTGGCGTTCAATGACGGGACCATCGCCCGCTACTCCGAGGACGACGGGTGGCAACAGACGCGCCTGGAGGTCCCGCGGGTGCCGGGGCCCATGTCCGTGGCCTTCCTGGGCGAGCTGGAGGGCTACGCGGTGGCCGGCACCGGCGTGGTGTTCCGCACGTCGGACGGCGGCGCGCGCTGGGAGCGCCTGATCGGCCGGGAGACGCTCCCGCCGCTGCTGGCGGTGGACGCGTACGCGGGCGTGCTGTGGGCGGTGGCGGAGAAGGAGGCGCTGCGCTCGCGCGACCACGGGCTGACCTGGACGCACTTCCCGCTGGAGGCCGTCCCGCCGGAGGGGTGGATGGCGGAGCAGACCTCGGGGGGCGGCCGAACGCCCTTGCCCATCCCCCGCAGCTGGCTCCTGTCGGACACGCCGAAGAAGGGCGAATCGCCGCAGCTGCAACAGCAGCAGTCCCCGTACTCCCCGCCGAACGCGGCCAGGCCCGCCTCCGCGGCGAGGCGCTCCGAGAACGCCGAGCTGCCCGGATCCGAGCCCGAACCCGCGCCCGCGCCGTCCCGCCGCGGGGACCGCGCCCGTCCCCCCGAGGGCGCGTACCAGGTCTGCGCCACCCAGACCGAGACCTGGCTCATCACCCCGGCCGCGGCGTTCACCGTGTCCGCCGAGGGCCGCCTGCTCCCGGCGCCGGTGGGGTCGAACCTGGTCCGCTGCGTCCGCTCCCGCTTCCAGGTCATCGGGCTGATCGACGCCGAGGGCGGCTCCTGGCGGCGGCGCGCGAACGGAGAGCCGTGGGAGCACTTCGCGGACCCGCGCATCTCGGACCTGGCCGCGCTGGACGGGGCCGGGGCCCAGATGGTGATGGTGGGGCCGGCGGGCTTCGTCTCCTCCCGGCTCCCCATCGCGTGGCGGCGCGACCTGCGCCGGATCGCCTTCGGGCCCGGCGGGGCGTGGATCCTCGACCGGGACGACTCGCTCTGGCGCCAGGACGAGGGCTCCGTCCGCCGCGCCATCGCCTTCCGCTCCTCCGTCACCGCCGCCGCGGAGCCGGAGCGCAACGCGCTGCTGGCGGCGACCTCCACCGGCCTGCTGCTCCGCTCCGGCGACCTGGGCGCGAGCTGGACGGTGGAGGCCTCGTTCGACGGCCCGGTGGCCGCCATCGGGCAGACGCCGGACCGCCGCTGGGCGGCCTTCGAGGCGGACCCGCCGCCCTGGAGGGCGTGGCTGGAGCAGAAGGGCGGGGCCTGGGAGGAGGAGGAGCTCACCA
>DASRBA010000181.1:0-7354 GCA_035637895.1 Myxococcaceae bacterium | reverse complement strand
CGGCGGCTACCTGCACGGCGCGCTCGCGCCCGGCCACAAGAACCGCTTCGAGGCGCCCATCGCGTCCCGCCAGCTGATGCGCGCCCACGGCGCCGCGGTGCAGGCGTACCGCGCGGAGGGGAAGCACCAGATCGGCCTGGTGGTGAACCTCGAGCCCAAGTACCCGGCGTCGCAGAGCGAGGCGGACCTGGCGGCCACCGCGCGCGCCGAGGCGTACATGAACCACCAGTACCTCGACCCGGCGCTGCTGGGGCGTTGCCCGGAGGCGCTGGCGGAGATCTTCGGCGAGGCGTGGGTGCCGTGGACGGCCGAGGAGCTGGCGCTGGCGAAGCAGAAGATCGACTTCGTGGGCGTCAACTACTACACGCGCAGCGTCTCCCGCGCGGACCCGTCGAGCTGGCCGCTGCGCGTCTCCCCGGTGAGGCAGAAGCAGGCCACGTACACCGAGACCCACTGGGAGGTGTTCCCGCAGGGGCTCACCGACACGCTGCTGCGGGTGAAGGAGCGCTACGGGGACATCCCGCTCTACATCACCGAGAACGGCGCCGCGTTCTTCGACCCGCCGGTGGCCGAGGGCGGGCGCGTGCGCGACCCGCTGCGCGCGGACTACCTGCGCAAGCACCTGCTGGCGGTGCACCAGGCCATCGCGCGCGGCGCCGACGTGCGCGGGTACATGGTCTGGTCGCTGCTGGACAACCTCGAGTGGTCGCTGGGGTTCAGCAAGCGGTTCGGCGTCGTCCACGTGAACTTCGAGACGCAGGAGCGGACGCCCAAGGACAGCGCGCGGTTCTACTCGCGGGTGGTGCGCAGCAACGGGTCAGTGCTGGAAGACGACCTCGGCCGGCAGCTGGCGGAGAACGACCGGGGCTGAGGCTGCGGCCGGGGCGCCGTTCACCGTCACCGAGACCACCGGCCGATCGATGGGCGAGCGCACCTCGATGCCGCCGGGCGGGGTGCGCAGACCGCCCGGGCTCGCGCCGACCCGCACGTGCGCGGTGGCGCCGTCGACGTCCATCTTCAGCGACAGCGCGCCGTAGCGCGTCCGCACGCCCTCCAGCTCCAGCCCGTGGGCCCACGCCTCGGGGATGCCGGCGCCGACCACCAGCGACTGCGTGGACGGGCGGTCGTAGGCGAAGAGGTCCAGCGCGGCGCGGATGAACTCCGCCCCCACCCAGGTGTGCGGCATGTCGCCGATGAACTTCGGCGTGGTCGGGTCGCGGAACACCACCTCCGCCCAGTGGTTCCAGGCGGACGGGCGCCGGAAGCGGAGGAGGAGGTCCACCGCCTCCAGCGCGCGCGACTTCCACCCGAGCCGCAGGAACGATCCCACCGTCCGCCACTCGTAGGGCGTGAAGTCGACCCACGGCTTCCCGTCCAGGCGCGCCCGGATGCTCTCCTGGTAGTAGCGCTCGAACGTCGCCTCCACGCGCCGGCGGGGGAGGAAGCTCAGCCCGTCCAGCGGCGAGAGCGCGGCGGCGGTGGAGGTGGCGTCGAAGTCGCCCAGCTCCTCGCAGCCGGGGAGGTAGGGGGTCTTCACCCGCTCCAGCGACGCCAGGATGTCGCGGCGGAGCGCGGAGGCGAGGGACTGGGCGCGGCCCGCGTCCTTGCCCAGCTCGGCGGCGAGCCACGCCGCGTCCTCCACCCCGTTGAGGGCGAAGAAGTCGTCCCAGTAGGAGTGCATGGGCTTGGCCGAGTACCCCTCGTGGCTGATCGACGCCGGCAGCAGCCCGGACGGCTCCCGGGCCTTGTCGATGAACGCGACGGCCGACTCCACGTGCGGCCACATCCGCAGCGCCAGCTCCCGGTCGCCGGTGAAGCGGTAGTGGTTGGCGATGAGGGAGATGAGCTGGCCGTGGCTGTCGTGCTCCGGCACCGGGTCCGCGCCGCGCGGGCCCACGCAGCACGGCACGGAGCCGTCGGGGCGCTGGTGCGGCGCGTACCACTCCTCGAACGCCTTCACCTCCTCGGCGTGGCCCAGCCGCAGCAGCGCGTCGGAGATGAGCAGCCCGTCGCGGATCCACGACCGGTCGTACGCGCGCGAGCCCGGCTGCAGCGACGGCCCGTCGCGGTTGATCAGGATGTACGCCAGCTGGCTCTTGATGACGGCCTCCAGCGGCGGGGCGGAGGGCGGCAGCTTCAACGTGAAGCGGTCCAGCTCCGCCCCCCAGCGGAGCGAGGGTTCATCCTCCAGCGCGGCCAGGTCCTCCCTCCCGATGGACGACTGAGGGTGGAGCGGGATGGCCACCACCACGTCCTCCCACTTTCCCGCGGGAAGCTTCACCGGGTACGCGAGCACCGCCGAGGCCCAGCCGCGCGGGTCGGTGGCGCGCTTCGCGCCCGGGTGCTTGCCGGCGGCGATGGCGTCCACCGGGTTTCCCTGGTCGTACGACGATGCCCACGCTTCGGCAGGCTTGTTGAAGCTGAACGCCACGCGCTCGCCGTTGACCTTCACCTCGCGGTCCTCGACGGCCACCTCCTTCACGCGCGCCACGCCGCCGCGCACGTTGAGGAACTGCCACGGCGGGTTCACCTGGAACGGGCGCAGCGCCACGTAGAGCGTCGCCTGCCTGGGAACCGAGTCGCGGTTGTGCACCCGGTAGGTCACGTAGACGGTGGATCTCCCGGCCGAGCCGAAGGCGTTGGCGGTGATGGTGAGCCGGAGGAACCCGGCGTCCCGGACCACCGAGGGGATGGGCAGGTACCCCCTGGCGAGCGACGGCGTGGCCCCCGTGTCCGCCCAGGTGAACAGCCGGCCGCCGGCGGCCAGGAACGGCTCCAGCGACGGCCCGCCCAGGCCCGTCTCCACCATGCCCTCGGCGTCGATCAGCGCCTCGCTGGTGTCGCCGCTGGCGCCCACCACCGTCCAGTAGGTCTGCTCGCGCAGGAGGTAACGCGGGTAGCGTCCGCGCGGCGCCTCCTTGGCGACGTTGGAGAAGAAGTCGTTCGGCGTCAGCGACCACTCCGGCGGCTTCACCGCCACGTCGCGGATGGCGTAGCCGCGGCCGCGCGCGCTCTTCGTCATCCGCAGCTTCACGAACCGCGCCTCCGCCTCCGGAAGCGGGATGAGCGCGCGGCCGCCGGGGGCGCCGTCCGCCCGGTACGCGGGCTCCCAGATCTCGTTGTCGCTGGAGAGCTCCACGGTATACGCGCGGGCGAAGTCGACCGGGTCCCAGTCGATGGAGAGGCCGCCCAGCTCGCGCTCGGCGCCCAGGTCGATGATCAGCACGTCCGTGCCGGCGACCGGCGAGCGCCACGGCGCGAACGGCGGCGGCGGGTCCTTCGGGGGCGGCTCGCGCTCGCGGAAGGTGAGGTCGTCGATCCACACCGTGCCCTTGCCGCCGGTGCCCGCGGTCACCACCAGCTCCAGCTGGGCGAGCTGGTCGAGATCGCCGCCGCCCTTCGGCCCCCAGGCGAACTCGATCTGTCGCTTGTTCGTGCGCAGGCGCGTCCACTCGCGCGGGTAGTCGAAGCGGCGGCGGTTCATCCACCACACGTTCTCTCCCGACGCATCCAGCAGCTTGAATTCCAGGTCGTTCACCGGCGCGTCGGCGCGGATCCGGAAGCTCAGCTCGTAGCGGGCGGGCAGCTTCAGCGGCGCGGGGAGCGCCTTGCGCGCGATGGCATAACCGGCCCCGCCGTGGAAGTCGAAGTCCAGGCGCATCGCCTTCCCGCTGAAGCCGCGGTCCTGGCTGATGCGCAACTCCACGCCCTCCGAAGGGTGCGCGCTCCACCCTTGCAGCGCCTCGAAGTCGTCCAGCACCTGCGGGGCGGGCGCGGCGGCGAGGAGGAGGGCGGCGAGCGCGAGCATGGGGACGTATCGTAGCGAGATGGGATTCCCGCTCGTGGCTTTCATCGGCGCGTTGCTCGCCGGACCTCTGCCTCCGCCGAAGACCACGTGCATCCCGGAATCCGGCGACGGCGCGCTCGCGGTGACCCGGATGACGATGACCGGAGCGCCGCCCATGCCGAGGCTGGCGCCGCTCGCCACCTGGACCGGGAAGGAGCTGTTGTTGTGGGCGCGCGATCAACGGCTGAGCGGGGGCGAGGCCGTCGCGAAGTGGAAGGGGTGGGTGTACGCGTACGCGCCCGCGACGGACCGCTGGAGGCGCCTCTCCGTATCCCGCTCGCTCCCGCCCCGGACCGACGCGTCGCTGACCTGGGTGGGAAACGCGGCGATCCTCTGGGGCGGGTACGACGAGCGCGGGCGCACGCAGGAGGGCTTCTCCTTCGACCCCGCCACCGGCCGCTCGCGGAGCCTCTCCACGCGCGGCGCGCCCAGCGCCCGTTCCGAGCAGGTCGCGGTCTGGACCGGCTCCGAGCTGCTCGTGTGGGGCGGATTCAAGGACGGCGGCGGGTACCTCTGCGACGGCGGCCGCTACCAGCCCTCGAAGGACGCCTGGACTCCCATCCCGCCGCCGCCGGCCGTGACCTGCGAGGGCCTCTACAGCAGCGCGGGCGCGGCGGTGTGGGTAGGCGGCCGGCTGGTCGCGCTGATCGGCCACTATCCGGACGCGTTCTCCGCCTTCTCGTTCGACCCCGCCTCCGGCCAGTGGACGGCGATCCCTCCGTCCGACGGGCCCAGGCAACTGCTGAACGCCGAGCTGGTGCCCGGCCCGGACGGCTTCGCGTACACCACGGGCACGCACGGCGAGGGCGGCCGGCCGTACGTGTACCGGCTGGACTTCCAGCGGAAGGCGTGGGTGCCGGTGGCGCCGTCCTGCAACCTTGCCCCGCTCATCAGCGTGGGCGGGACCCTGGTGCAGCTCGGCCCGGAGGACACGTGCCTGTACGATCTGGCGGCGGCCGGATGCCGCGCGCTGCTGGTGTCCGTGGTGCCGGGCCTGAGGCCCGCGTCGGATCCGGAGGTCGCGGTCGCGGTGCCCGCGGGGGAGATGACGCTGCGGTGGCACGGCCAGGGCGAGATCGTGCGCCTGGGCTCCGCGGCGACGGCGCCGCCGCCGGCCCCGGCGGGCGAGGGGACGCTGGTGAAGGGGCGCGCCACCTTGACCCAGGCGGTGTTCTGCGGCGGGGCGGAGCCACCGGCCGACATGCCCAGGTCGCACTCCGGCCCGGCGAGCGGCAAGAAACTGCTGGTCCGGCGTGGGTCGGTGAACCGGGCCACCCCGGTGATCGCCGAGGTGACCACGGATCCACAGGGCCTGTTCGAGCTGCGCCTGTCGCCCGGCACCTACTGCCTGATCGAGGAGGGCAAGCGCGACCTCGCCCCGGCCGGCGCGTTGCCCCGGTTCACCGACGCCGGGTGCCTGAAGCAGTGGCGCGCCCAATGCGACGCCACCTTCACGGTGAGCCCGGGCCAGGGGACGGTGGGCACCGGCGTGGCGTTCTTCCAGGAATGCTTCGGCCGCTGCTACAAGGGCCCGCTGCCGCCGTAGCGGCGCTTCGAAAGGGAACCGACGATGCGAATGCTGCTGGGAGCGATGGTGCTGGCGTCCGCGGTGGTCCTGTCCGGCTGCAAGAAGGAGGCGGCGAAGCCGGACACGACGGCGTCGAACGGGGCGCCGCTGTCCACCAAGAAGATCGCCACCGGCAGCCCGGGCGAGGAGATCACCTACGAGGAGCTCCGCACCGGGGACGGCGACAAGCCGACCGCGCAGAGCACGGTGAAGGTGAACTACCGCGGCACCCTCACCGACGGGACGGAGTTCGACAGCTCCTACAAGCGCGGCGAACCGATCGAGTTCCCCCTTACCGCGGTGATCAAGTGCTGGACCCTCGGCGTCCAGGAGATGAAGGTCGGCGGGAAGGCGCGCCTCACCTGCCCTTCCGGCGCGGCATACGGCGAGCGCGGGCACCCGCCGGTCATCCCTCCGAACTCGACGCTGATCTTCGAGATCGAGCTGCTGGACACCCGCTCGTAGGTGAGTCCCGCCGCTACTTGCAGCAGTGGGCGGTGGCCAGGGAGGTGTTGGCCACGTTGTCCTGGAGGCGCATGCCGCCGGGGTTCCCGCCGCAGCCCCCGGCGATGGTCCGCGTCGTCTGCGACGAGTACATGAAGAACGCGAGCTTGCCGTGGATGTTGCTCTGGTCGGTCCCGAGGTCGGCGACCCAGCCCCAGCAGCACGCCGCGTAGTCCGCCTCGGCGTAGGCGCTCAGCTCCGCCACCGTGCACAGGCGCATTCCGGCGGCCTTGCACAGGTTGGCCGCCTGGAGGCGGGTGAAGGAGTAGGTGGTGCCCACGCAGAACGCGTGGTTCTCCCCCGACCCGACCGCCCCGTCCCACGGGCCGTGGATCCCGGTGACCGGGATGACGCGCACGAAGTCGACGGAGAGGTCGGTGATGCCGGTCGCGAAGTCGGTCACCTCGATGTACTGGTCGGTGTCGTCCGGCAGCCAGGCGCAGGAGATCTCGAAGGTGCGGAACGCGCCGCCGGCGGGGAAGTCGTTGGGGTGCATCGTCACCGCGGTGCCGACCTCCAAATTACTGCTGAAGCGGGTGGCGCCGCACCGGAGCGTCGCCAGGTTGGACCCGAGCGCGTTGTTGGTGACGGCCGCGCTCAGGGAGACGATCGCCGTGCCGTTGGCGAGCGCGCCGACCTGGGCGTTCTGCACCTTCCAGACGGACCCACCGGCGGCCGCGCTGGCGGCGGCGAAGCGGACGGAGCCGCCCGAGGCCTTGGTGTTGGTCTGCGCGGCGCCCAGGCCGCCCGTGGCGGCGGGAGCCTCGGTCTCGATGACGCGGTTGCTCTCCGCCTTGGAGGCCACCACGCTCTGGTCGATCCGGATGGGGTTGCCCGAGGTGCCGTCGCCCAGCATCCCACCGCCGGAGGCGACCGACGGGAGCGGGCCCGCGGGCCCCTGCGGCCCCTGGGGCCCGGCCGTGCCGCTAGCTCCAGTGTCTCCCTTGTCCCCCTTGCACGCGGCGAAGAGGCAAACGCTGGACAGCACGCAACACGCGAGGATTCGAGAGGACATGGATCTCCTAGTGGTGAGAAGGGCGCGCGCTTGATTAGCACCCGTCAGAGCTGAGCCGCCAGCGCGCTGAACGGCGCGCACAGCTCCCGGGACGCGCCGTACGCCGGCGCCCAGCTGCACTGCACCGCCTCCGAGTTGACGAAGCCGGCGACCGCGCGGAACAGCGCCCGCTCGCCGCCCAGCCGCTCCGCCCAGAGGAGGCCGCGCGGCGAGAGGTTGGGCACCAGCGGCCCCAGGTCCTCGCCGCCGCGGGCGGAGGACGCGCCCTGCTCGCGCACCTGCCAGGGGACGTACAGCGGCGCGAAGCGGGTGTGGCGGTGGGCGGTGACGCAGCCCTCCTCCTCCACCAGCGTGGCGCACAGCGGCAGCTCGCGCGCGTTGAACACCAGCTTCACCGCCCCGCGGTGCGGGTCGTATCCAC
>DASRBA010000180.1:0-9486 GCA_035637895.1 Myxococcaceae bacterium | reverse complement strand
CAGGAGGAGCTGGAGGAGTCCATCCAGTGGGAGGCCGAGCAGTACATCCCGTTCGACGTCAAGGACGTCAACATCGACACCCAGATCCTCAACCCGGACGCCAACGACGCCACCGGGCAGATGGACGTGCTGCTGGTGGCGGCCAAGAAGGACATGATCAACGACTACACCACCGTGGTCTCCGAGGCCGGGCTGTCGCCGGTGGTGGTGGACGTGGACGCCTTCGCCGTCCAGAACATGTTCTCCGCCAACTACGACCCCTCGCCCAACGAGACGGTGGTGCTGATCAACGCCGGCGCCTCGGTGGTGAACATCAACATCCTCGCCATGGGGCAGACGGTGTTCACCCGCGACGTGACCATCGGCGGGAACCAGTTCACCGAGGAGATCCAGAAGCAGCTCAACGTCTCCTACGAGGAGGCGGAGGCGCTCAAGATCGGCGGCGGCCGCGGCGACGCGGACGCGGTGGTGCCCCAGGAGGTGGAGCGGGTGATGGGGCAGGTGGCGGAGCAGGTGTCGGGGGAGATCCAGCGGTCGCTGGACTTCTACGCCGGCACCGCGCCCGACTCGAACTTCAGCAAGGTCTACCTCTCGGGCGGCACGGCGAAGATCCCGGCGCTGTTCAAGACCATCGAGGCGCGGGTGGGCGTCCCGGTGGAGATCATGAACCCGTTCAAGAACATCGAGATCGACAACCGGAAGTTCGACCCCGGCTTCATCATGGACGTCGCCCCGGTGGCGGCGGTCGCGGTGGGGCTGGCGCTGCGCAAGCCGGGTGACAAGCTGGGCTAGGAGAGCCGAACCGCCATGATGATCCGGATCAACCTGCTGCCCGTCCGGGCGGTGAAGAAGCGGGAGCTGGGGCGCCAGGTCCTGGTGCTCGGCGCCGGCGTGCTGGTGCTCGCGCTGGTGCTCAACGGCGCGTGGTACCTCAGCCGCAACGCCACCTCCAACAGCAACCAGGAGAAGATCGCGGGCACCAGGGCCCGCATCGCCGAGCTGGAGAAGGTGATCGGCGAGGTCAACAACATCAACAAGCGCAAGCGCGAGGTGGAGGAGAAGCTCAAGGTGCTGGACGAGCTCCGCCGCGGCCGCTCCGGCCCGGTGCGCATGCTGGACGCGCTCTCCACCGCCACCCCGAAGAAGGTGTGGCTGAAGGACTTCGACGAGAAGCAGAACCAGGTCAAGCTGGAGGGGACGGCGGTCTCGCACGACGACGTGGCGGAGTTCATGCGCGCCCTGCAGAACGTCGTCTGGACCCCCAAGGGCATGGCCCGGCTGGTGGAGCAGAAGCGCGACGCCAAGGTGGCGCGCGTGGAGCTGCTGGCCTCGGAGGGGGCGATCGAGGAGTTCCCGATCAACCAGATCAACGCCTTCTTCACCACCATCGAGCTGAAGAAGGCGGAGCAGACCACCACCCCGGGGTCGCCCAGCACGGGCGGCGCCTCCAAGCTGGTGGCCTTCACCATCACCCTCAACGCCAACTACGCCATCTAGGACGCCGCCAAGACCATGGATCAGCTACTGGACAGAATCGCCAAGGCGCCCAACGGCGCGAAGTTCGGCGGCCTGGCGGCGTTGGTGGTGCTGATCACCGGCCTGAACTTCTGGCTGGTGATCATGCCGCTCAACGACGAGATCGAGGCCCAGGAGACGGAGCAGGTCAAGCTGGACAAGGACCTGGCCGAGAAGCAGGAGATCGCCCAGAACCTCAACGAGCGCCGGCGCGAGATGGACCTGCTGGAGCAGAAGCTGGCGGAGGCCCTCACCGAGCTGCCGGAGCGCAAGGACATCGAGGAGCTGCTGGCCCAGCTCAACGACATCGGCAAGAAGTCCAACCTGGACATCGCCACGGTGGAGCCGCAGGCGGAGCAGCAGGCGTCCTTCTACGCGCGCATCCCGATCAAGATGGCGGTGGCCGGCAACTACCACGAGATCGCCATGTTCCTGCAGGAGGTCTCCAACCTCCGGCGCATCGTGAACGTGAACAACATCCGGCTCTCCACCCCGGAGGTGAAGAACGAGAAGGTGGTGCTCAAGTCTGAGTTCCAGGCGACCACCTTCCGTTTTCTTGCCCAGGCCCAGAAGCCAAAACAGACTCCGGGCGCCCCTCGCCCGGCCGCACCGCAGCCGCCGTCGGCCGGGGGGGGTGACTGATGATCGCCCGAGTCTCCATGGCTGGCGCGTTGAGCGCGGCGCTCCTCCTCGCCGGGTGCGGCGGGGACGCGCCCGCGCCCGCCGCGCAGCCCAAGGCGGCGGCCCCCGCGGCCGGAGGCGCCGCTGCCCAGAAGAAGCCGGCGGCGACCCCCGAGGCGACGCCGGTGGCCCCGGTGGCCGCCTACCAGTACGCCTACAACCCGCTGGGCAAGCGCGACCCGTTCCGCAGCCCGCTCGAGGACATCAAGAACCAGGCGCAGGGTTCCCAGGTGGAGGCCTGCAGCGACCCGCTGTGCCAGTGGGACCTGGACCAGCTCATCCTGGTGGCGGTGGTGACGGGCGACGCGAACCCCATCGCGATGGTCGAGGACCCGCAGGGGCGCGGGTACATCATCAAGCGCAACACCAAGATCGGGAAGCAGGGCGGGAAGGTCACCCAGATCCTGAGGGACTCGGTGACGGTGACGGAGTTCTGGACGGCGCCGGACGGGAAGGTGAACCCGAACCCGGTCAGCATGAGGCTGAAGCCGGACGCGGCCACCATCCCGGCGATGGATCTGTCGAACGGCAAGATTTACCAGTAGCGCGGCAGCCGCACGCCGCGCGCAGTGGGTGGTGACTTCTACTAGGCGAGGGGAAGCATGCTCAGGCAGCGCGCAAGGATCTTTTTCGGGGCTGGGGCGGCCACGCTGCTCTTGTCCCTCGGCGCACCTTCCGCCGCGGCTGACAAGCCTGGGCCGGGACTCAACACCCTGAGCGACCTCAAGGTGGTGTCCACCGGCAACGGCACGCAGGTGGTGGTGGTCGGAGACCGCCAGCCCACCTTCACCGTGTTCCGCCTGTCGGAGCCGGACCGGCTGGTGGTGGACCTCTCCTCGGCCGACGCCACCGGCATCAAGGGCCACCACGAGGGCAACGGCCCGGTGGCCGGCGTGGTCGCCTCCCAGTTCACCGACGCCCGCGCCAGCGTCGGGCGAGTGCTGGTCGCCCTCGCGGGCGCCTCGCAGTACGACGTGCGGGCGGTCGGCAACAAGGTGGTGATCTCCGTCGACGGCAGCGCCGCCACCCCCGCCCCCCAGCCGATGGAGGTGGCGAAGGCAGCGCCGCCCGCGCCCGCGAAGGTGGAGCCGCAGAAGACTCCCGAACCGGTGAAGGTCGCCGAGGCGCCGAAGGCCACTCTGCCCGCGCCCGCGAAGGTGGAGCCGCAGAAGGCTCCCGAGCCCGTGAAGGTCGCCGAGGCGCCGAAGGCAGCGCCGCCCGCGCCCGCGAAGGTGGAGCCGCCGAAGGCTCCCGAACCGGTGAAGGTCGCCGAGGCGCCGAAGGCAGCGCCGCCCGCGCCCGCGAAGGTGGAGCCGCCGAAGGTGCCCGAACCCGTGAAGGTCGCCGAGGTGGCCGAGGAACCCGCCGCGCCGAAGGGCGAGAACGTGGTCGCCGCGGAGGTCGACGAGCAGGAGGTGAAGAACCCGGCCTCCCGCATCACCGGCCTCACCCTCGCCCGCGACACGCTCAAGATCGCCACCAACGGCGAGGTCGCCAAGTTCGAGCTCCTGGAGCTGGCCGATCCGCCGCGCCTGGCGCTGGACGTGTACGGCGTGGGCCTGGGCGCCCGCGCGCCGAAGACCCGCTCCGCGCACGTCAAGGACGTCCGCGTCGGCGCGCACGCCGAGAAGGTCCGCGTGGTGGTGGACGTGCAGGGCGACATGCCCGCGTACAAGGCCGTCCGCGCCGCCCGCGGCATCGAGCTGCGCCTGGCCGCGTCCGCCGCTCCCCGCACCCCGGCCGAGGCCGTGGCGGCGAAGAAGGCCGCGCCCCCCGTCTCCGAGGGCGACCAGGTCGGCGAGATCGAGGTCGAGGGCAAGCGGATGAGCCTGGCGCAGCTGGAGGAGCCCAAGGCCCTCCCCGCCGAGTCCGCCCCGCTCAAGCCGGCGGCCCCACCCGCGCCGGCCAAGGTCGCCCAGGCCAGGCCGGTGGAGGTGAAGGACCTCACCTTCCACGAGTCCGGCACCGGCGGCCGCATCGAGATCAAGCTCACCGGCGCCACCAGCACCAAGGTGGAGCGCCCGGACCCGGGCACCGCGGTGCTGACCTTCGGCCCGGCGGAGCTGCCCAAGCGCCTGGAGCGCTCGCTGGACACCAGCGCCCTGGGCACCCCGGTGAAGATGGTGAGCGCCTTCCCCATCCCGGGCGAGGGCCAGCGGGTCCGCGTGGTGGTCGCCTCCTCGGGCGAGCTGTCCGAGGACCTCACCGGCACCACCTCCGGCCTCACCTGGAAGCTCTCCGTGAAGGCCGCCCCGGCGGAGCAGGTGGCCGTGGCCGCCAAGACCGCCGGCTTCACCGCCGAGGCGGACGCGTACGCCGCGCTCGGCGCCCCGCGCCAGCGCCGCTACTCGGGCAAGCGGGTGTCCTTCGAGTTCAAGGACATCGACATCCACAACCTCCTCCGCGTCATCGCCGAGGTGTCGAAGAAGAACGTGGTGGTGGCGGACGACGTGACCGGCCGGGTCACCATCCGCCTCCGCAACGTCCCCTGGGACCAGGCGCTGGAGCTGATCCTGCGCTCCAAGGGCCTGGGCAAGGAGGAGATCGGCAACATCGTCCGCGTGGCGCCGCTCAAGACCCTCGAGGAGGAGGCGAAGCTCCGCGCGGAGCGCAAGAAGGCCCTCCAGGTCCAGGAGGAGCTGGTGGTGCGGCTGATCCCGGTCAACTACGCCATCGCCGACCAGATGAAGGACCGGGTGAAGGACGTGCTCACCGACCGCGGCACGGTCACCGTGGACACCCGCACCAACGTCCTCATCGTCAAGGACGTGGCCTCCAACATCGCCCGCGCCAACACGCTGGTGGCGAGCCTGGACACCCCCACGCCGCAGGTCCTCATCGAGAGCCGCATCGTGGAGGCCAACTCCAACTACACCCGGCAGATCGGCGTGCAGTGGGGCGGCCTGGGCCAGATGGCGCCGGGGACCGGCAACCCCACCGGCCTGATCTTCCCCAACACGGTGGCGGTCCGCGGCGGCTCCTCGCCGGACGGCAACCTGGGCACCGGCAACCCGCCCAACTTCGCGGTCAACCTCCCGGCGGCGGTCGGTGCCGGAGCCGGCGGCGCGCTCGGCTTCATCTTCGGGTCGGTGGGTGGCGCCATCGCGCTCAACCTCCGCCTCTCCGCCCTGGAGAACCAGGGCACGGTGAAGACCATCTCCGCGCCCAAGATCACCACCCTGGACAACAACACCGCCCGCATCAGCCAGGGCGTGTCGCTCCCGTTCAGCCAGACCTCCGCCCAGGGCGTGAACACCTCCTTCGTGGAGGCGCGCCTGTCGCTGGAGGTGACGCCGCACATCACCCAGGACGGCAGCATCCTGATGGCCATCCGGGCGGAGAACAACCAGCCCGACCCGTCCAACACCGGCGCCAACGGCCAGCCCGCCATCCAGCGCAAGGAGGCCAACACCCAGGTGCTGGTGAAGGACGGCGACACCACCGTGATCGGCGGCATCTACGTGCGCCGGGGCTCCACCCAGACCAACGGGCTCCCCATCCTCTCGCACATCCCCATCGTGGGCTTCTTCTTCCGGAACGATTCGGAGGTGGACCAGCGCCAGGAGCTGCTGATCTTCATCACTCCGCGGATCATCAACCGCACCACCATCGCGCAGTCGCTCTAGGAGGACGCGACGCCATGAAGCCACTGATCGCCGCCTCGCTGATCGCCGTCGCCGCCACCGCCGCCTCCGGCTGCGCGCCGCTGGACATGTCCGTGTTCGTGGAGGGGGCCTCGTTCCTGGACGAGTCCTGCTCCTCCGCGGGCGACGTGCAGCTCCTCCGCGGAGGCCTGGACCTGGGCCCCAGCGCCGCCGCCGGCGTCCTGCCGGTGTACTTCGGCCACTTCGGGCTCCGCTCGGACCTGGAGCCCACCACGATCAAGTCCGGCGACGACATCCTCGCCGGGGAGACCCGGAACGAGTTCGTCGCCGACCAGGTCCGGATCAGCTACGCGCTCCAGAGCGGCCCCACGGTGGCGGAGGCGCTGGAGCCCATCTTCTTCGTGGTGTCGCCCGGCAGCACGGACGGCTTCATCCAGTTCCAGATGCTGAGCACGGCCGCGGGCACGATGCTCGCCAACTCGGTGCCCAACGGCGGCGACGACACCCTGAAGATCACCTTCAACTTCGAGGGGAACGTGCGCGGCTCCACCAACGCCCTCACCAAGATGAAGACGCCCGTGGTCGTCTTCCCGGTCCGGGTGGTGAACAACACCCCGGTCTTCCCCGCGTGCACCGCGCCCGCCGTGCCCACGCTCGCCGGCCCCTGCGGCAACTCGCAGGAGTCGTTCTCCTTCACGTGCAAGTAGGGGCGCGCTAAAGAAGCCTCATGGCCTTCCTCGCCCATCTGGAGGCGGTGGTGAATCAGGTCCCCGGCGCCCTCGCGTGCAGCGTGATGGGCTTCGACGGGATCCCGGTGGAGACCCACCAGTCGGACGACGCGGCGGAGATGGATCTCCAGACGTCCTGGGTGGAGTACGCCAACATGCTCTCGCAGATCCGCGGAGCCGCCGAGGGCCTGAGGACCGGCGCGGTCTCCGAGGTGGCGGTCAGCTCGGAGCGGGTGATCACCCTGATGCGCCTGGTCAGCCCGGAGTACTTCCTGGTGCTGGCGATGAAGCCGGAGGGCAACTACGGCAAGGGCCGGTACGTCCTCCGCATCACCGCCCCCAAGGTGAAGGCAGAGCTCTAGCCCCGGGCACACCCTTGGGGTAAGCAGCGGGACCTTCCAAGGGAGTGAACCGCCATGGCCGGCGTCATCGAGACGTCTGAATTCCGCAAGGGCCTGAAGATCGAGGTGGACGGGGAACCGTTCGAGATCGTCGAGTTCCAGCACGTCAAGCCGGGCAAGGGGTCCGCGTTCGTCCGTACCGCCATCAGGTCCCTGCTCTCCGGCCGCGTCCTCCAGCCCACCTTCAAGAGCGGCGACAAGGTCGGCAAGCCGGACATCGAGGACCGGGAGATGCAGTACCTCTACAAGCAGGGCGACGACTACTACTTCATGGACACCAAGAACTACGAGCAGACGTTCTTGACCGAGTCCATCCTGGGCGAGGACAAGGCCGGCACCCCGCCCAAGTTCTTCCTCAAGGAGAACGTCAACGTCTCCGTGCTCTTCTACAACGGCAAGGCGATCGGCGTGTCGCTGCCCAACTCGGTGGACCTGAAGGTCACCAAGTGCGACCCCGGCATCCGCGGGGACACGGTCTCCGGCGCCCTCAAGCCGGCCACCCTGGAGACCGGTTACCAGGTCTCGGTGCCGCTGTTCATCAACGAGGGCGACGTCCTCAAGATCGATACCCGCGACGGCAAGTACCTCACGCGGGTGGCGGCGGCGCAGTGATGGCCGGCAAGGGGAAGGGGAAGGGCTCCGGAGACGGCGGCCCGGCCCAGCGGAGCCCGCGGTCGGCCACCCTGGAGGACGGGGACGGCGTCCCTTCGCAGGCCTCCACCACGCTGGACGTGGAGGCGCTGAGGACCATCGTGGAGATCCTGGAGGCGTCCGACGTCACGCGGCTGTCGTGGCGGCGCGGGCGGGAGCGGCTGCTCATCCGCCGCGGCCAGCCCACCACCATCGTCCACGCCACCCCTGCCGGGCCGGCGGTGACCGCGGTGGCCCCGGCGCCGGCCCCGGAGTCCTCGGCCTCGCGGCCCGCGGCGTCGGCGTCGTCCCTGGCGCCCACGGCGGCGGCCGGCAAGGGCGAGGACAAAGGTGGCCACCTGGTGACCTCGCCCTTCGTGGGCACGTTCTACCGGACGCCGGCGCCGGACCAGCCGTCCTTCGTCGAGGTGGGGGCGGTGGTGAAGAAGGGCCAGGTGCTCTGCATCATCGAGGCGATGAAGCTGATGAACGAGATCGAGTCCGACGAGGCGGGGCGGGTCATCGAGATCCTGGCGGAGAACGGCCAGCCGGTGGAGTTCGGCCAGCCGCTCTTCCGCGTCGGCCCGGCGTGACGACGACGACGGACCTGAGGGGAAGCCCGCCGTGTTCAAGAAGATCCTGATCGCCAACCGGGGTGAGATCGCGCTCCGGGTCATCCGCGCGTGCCGGGAGCTGGGCATCGCCACGGTGGCGGTGCACTCCACCGTGGACGCCAACGCGCTGCACGTCCGCTTCGCCGACGAGTCGGTCTGCATCGGCCCGCCGCCGTCGAAGGAGAGCTACCTCAACATCCCGGCCATCCTCTCCGCGGCGGAGATCACCCGCGCGGACGCCATCCACCCCGGCTACGGCTTCCTCTCCGAGAACGCCGACTTCGCCGAGGTGTGCGAGAGCTGCAAGATCCGCTTCATCGGCCCCAACCCGCGCGTCATCCGGCTGATGGGGAACAAGGTCCGGGCGCGGGCGGCGGCGCTGGAGGCGGGGCTGCCGCTCTTGCCGGGCAGCCAGGGCGTGCTCAAGGACGCGCGCGAGGCGGAGCGGGTGGCGGCGCAGATCGGCTTCCCGGTCATCCTCAAGGCGGCCGCGGGCGGCGGCGGCAAGGGGATGAAGATCGTCCGCGAGCCCTCCGCGATCGCCCAGGCGTTCTCCACCGCCACCGCGGAGGCGGTGGCCTCCTTCGCCAACGGGGACATGTACGTCGAGCGGTACGTGGAGAAGCCCCGCCACATCGAGATCCAGATCGTGGCGGACGAGCACGGCAACGTCACCCACCTGGGGGAGCGCGAGTGCTCCGTGCAGCGGCGCCACCAGAAGCTGATCGAGGAGAGCCCGTCCGCCGGCGTCTCCGCGGAGCTGCGCGAGGAGATGGGCCGGATCTCGCTCGAGGCGATGAACAAGCTGGGCTACACCAACCTCGGCACCATCGAGTACCTGATGGACGAGAAGGGCCGCTTCTACTTCATGGAGATGAACACCCGGGTGCAGGTGGAGCACGCGGTGACGGAGATGGTGACCGGCACGGACATCGTCCGCGAGCAGATCAAGCTCGCCGACGGCCAGCCGCTCCGCTGGAAGCAGAAGGACGTGCGGATGAAGGGCCACGCCATCGAGTGCCGGATCAACGCCGAGGACCCGGTCACGTTCGCGCCTTCCCCGGGGCGCATCACCGCGCTCAACCTGCCGGGCGGCTTCGGGGTGCGCGTCGACAGCCACTGCTTCGCGGGCTACACGGTCCCGCCGTACTACGACTCGCTGGTCGCCAAGGTCATCGCCCACGGCGCCACCCGGGCCGAGGCGATCGCCCGCATGCGCCGGGCGCTCGCCGAGTTCCTCCTCGAGGGGATCAAGACCACGATTCCCTTCCACACGCGGCTCCTGAGCGATCCCCGCTTCGTCGAGGGCGTG
>DASRBA010000179.1:0-34960 GCA_035637895.1 Myxococcaceae bacterium | reverse complement strand
TCCGACTACTCGCTGTCCGCGACCGTGTCTCCCGGCTCCGTGGGGCACGCCACCGCGGACGCCAGCTTCGTGGAGTTCGGCCCGCCGTCGCCGTGGACCAAGACCCTGTTCACCCAGGCCTGGGCGCACAGCACCGCGGGGACGCAGTACGACTCGCACCAGCACACGTACACCCCGCCCGGCACCTTCAACGAGCCGACCGCGTCCGCGCAGACCGGGCCGACCATGAACTGCAAGCAGCTCTCGGCGTACGCGTCGATCAACGCCAACGGTTGCGACTTCTACGTCTCGTACTCGGAAGACTACGACAGCTGCCAATTCTGACGGCGGGGGTGACGGTCAGGCCTGGGCGAACGCCGCCGCCGCCGACCACAGGGCCCACGCGCCGAACGCGCAGACCAGCACGCCGGAGGCGAGGTTGATCTTCGGCAGGTGGGGCTGGAGCTTCTCGCGCAGCGCGGAGGTGGCGGAGGAGAGGAGGAGCCACCAGGTGGTGGAGCCGGCGAAGACGGCGAGGACGAGGAGCGCGGCGGCGGAGGCCCCGCCGCCCGCGCTGGAGAGGCCCAGGCCGGCGAACACGGCGGAGAAGGAGAGGATGGTGGCCGGGTTCGACAGCGTGAGCCCGACCGTGGCGGCGTAGGTGGAGCCGATGCCGGAGCGCTCGCTGCCGGCGGCGCGTTCGGCGGGGCGCGAGCGCAGCGTCCGCACGCCGAGGGAGATGAGGAACAGCGCGCCGATCAGCCTGAGCCAGGGCCCGGAGCTGTTCGCCGCCGAGCTGACCCACGCCAGCCCCAATCCCGCGACCAATCCGTAGAGCGCGTCCGCGGTGGCCGCCCCCAGCCCGACCGCCAACCCGTGCAGCCGGCCCCGGTTCAGCGTGCGCTGGATGCAGAGCAGGCCGATGGGACCAACCGGCGCCGCCACCGAGAAGCCGAGCGCGGCGCCGCGCGTCACGAGGTCGAGTGAGGTCATGGCAGACGACATGACGTCCGGAGGGCGGCCACCCTGACGCTCAGGCCGTCGACTGCCCGCGGCGGACGGCGCGGAGCTCGCGGGCGTGCAGGGGCCGGGTGCGGCAGGACTTCGAGAACAGGTGCACCACCCGGGCGCCGATGAAGGCGGTGGCCACGGGGAGCAGCACCGCCGCCCCCACGGCCGCCACCAGAAGGCCCCAGCGCGCCGGACCGTCGAGGGAGAACGCCTTGCGCAGGAGCGCCACGCCGAACGCCAGCCCGAAGAGGATGGAGACGAACAGCATCAGCATCGCGGACCGCGCGCCGTAGTAGGTGCGGATGGTGCTCTTCAGCTCGGTGTCGCCGCGGAGGTGGGCGCGGCGCACGGCCGGGTCCGCCACGTCCAGCAGCGCGACCTCCTCCTGGCAATTGAGGCAGACGGTGCCGCCGGAGAAGGTCCGCCGGCACCGGGGGCAGATCTTGATCATCCGGCGGCCGCTTCTACCAGGGCCGCCGAGCCCTCACAAAACGCCCGGGGCCACCTGCGGGTGCTGCGGGTTGCGCGCCACCTCCACCGAGCACGGCGCGTGGCGCACCACGTACTCCGCCACGCTCCCCATCAGCCACCGCGCCACGCCCGTCCGCCCCTTGGACCCCAGGATGATCAGGTCCGCCTCGAACCGCTCGGCCTCGGCGACGATCTCCGTCCGGGGGTCGCCCTCCCGCACCACCGTCTCCACCGCCAGCCCGGACCGCTGCAGCGCGTCCGACGCCCGCGCCGCGACCTTCCTCGACTCCTCCACCAGCTCCCGGGTCATCTGGTCGTACGCCGCCCCGGCGAGCGCCAGCTCCCCCGGCGGGATCAGCGGCCGGGCCACCGCCAGCACCCGGATCCGCGACCCCGGCGGCCACGTCCGGTTCCGCAGCTCCCGCACCGCCGCCCCGGCGGGCTCCGATCCGTCGATCGCCAGCAGGATCTTCATCATCGCGCACCTCCCAGCTCCGCGTGGACCTCCAGCCGCCGGGCGACCTCCGCCCCGACCGGGACCCCGCCGCGGGGGAGGGCGAGCACCGTCACTTCCGGATTTCCGGCGTACGGCTCCAGCAGGCCCGCAAGGGCTTGCCCTGCGTCGTGCCGGTCGTGATACCTCCTCATCACCTATTGAAGATGAGGACCATGCGATGCCGATGGAGCTCTCGGTCGACTTCCACTTCTCTTCCGCCCACCGGCTGCCGTACTACAACGGCCCCTGCTTCCGGCTGCACGGGCACAACTACAAGCTCCAGGTCACCGTCGCGGGGAAGCCCAACCCCAAGGACGGGATGATCCGCGACTTCGACGAGATCAAGCGCCTGGTCTGGGAGTCGGTGCTCGTCCAGTGCGACCACCACAACCTCAACGACTTCATGGACAACCCCACCGCGGAGAACCTCGTCTCCTGGATGTGGGAGAAGCTCCAGCCCCAGCTGGACGGCCTCAAGGAGCTCCGCCTGTGGGAAACCCCCGAGTACTGCGTGGCGTATCGCGGCGACTGAGCCCCCGCCCACGCACGCCTGACGCCGCGGCCATGGAGCGCGCGGTGGCGGACTTCCTCGAAGCCGCCGGCCTCGACGCCGCGTCCGACCCCAACCTCCAGGAGACGCCGCGCCGGGTGGCGTCCGCCTGGCTGAACGGCTTCCTGGACGGCTACCGCACCACGCCCGAGGAGGCGCTGGGCGAGCGCCACGCCATCCCGGACGGGCAGGAGGGCGAGCTGGTGGTGGTGACGGACCTCCGCTTCCACTCCATGTGTCCGCACCACCTGCTGCCGTACCAGGGCCGGGCGCACCTGGCCTACGTCCCCTCGGGCGGCGTGGTGGGGTTCGGCCGCCTGGCGGCGCTGCTGGACTGCTTCGCCCACCGGCTGATCCTCCAGGAGGCGCTGGCGCGGGAGGTGGCGCGGGCGCTGGCGCGGGCGCTGGGCAGCCCGGCCACCGCGTGCATCCTGGAGGCGGAGCAGGCCTGCCTGCGCGTCCGCGGCGAGACCCGGTGCGACGCGGTCACCCACGCCGAGGCCTATGAAGGCGCGCTGCGCGGCGACCGCCAGCTCCGCCGCGAGCTGTGGGCGCGGATCCCATCCCGGGCGGCTGCCCCCAGGAAGCGGAGCAAGCGATGACCGGCCGGCTGGACGGCCAGGTGGCGCTGGTGACCGGCGCCTCGCGCGGCATCGGCCAGGCCATCGCGCTCGAGCTGGCGGAGGCGGGCGCGGACCTCGTCGTCTGCTCCACCCGCGCCCGCGGCTGCGAGCCCGTCGTGCGCGAGGCGATGGCCCGGAAGCGCCGCGCCATCGCCGTCACCGCGGACGTGGCCTCCCGCGCGGACTGCGACCGGCTGGTGGGCGCCGCCCTGGAGGTCTTCGGCCGCGTGGACTGCCTGGTGAACAACGCCGGCGTCGTCCGGCGCGCGCCCGTGAGGGACACCAGCGACGGCGACTACGACCGGGTGCTGGCGGTGAACCTCAACGCCCCGTTCTACCTGGCGCGCCGGGTGCTGCCCGGCATGCTGGAGCGCCGGCGTGGCCGGATCGTCAACGTCTCCTCCATCAGCTCGCGGCTGGGGACGCCGGAGCAGGTCTCCTACTGCGCGTCGAAGTGGGGCGTGAACGGGCTCACCCAGGCGCTGGCGGCGGAGCTGCGCGGCACCGGCGTCACCGTCACCGCGGTGCTGCCGGGCGGCGTGGACACGGACATGCTGAAGGGGTCCGGCTTTCCGCCCGTGGCGACCGCTCGCGAGGTGGCGTCCGTGGTGCGATATCTGCTGGCCGAGGCGCCGGACGCGATGACCGGCAGCCTGGTGGAGGTGTTCGGATGAGCGGCAAGGGTCCCGGGCTTCCCCGCGTCTCGAAGGAGCTGATGGAGAAGGCCCGCCACGCGCTGGGCGCGGTGCTGGACGTGAAGCAGATGCGCTGGGACCAGGACCTGCTGGCCACCTACGGCCACGACGAGTCCGACACCGGCGACTTCCTCCCGGACCTGGTCGTCTTCCCCGAGTCCACCGAGGAGGTGCAGGCCATCTTCCGCCACTGCCAGGCGATCGGCGTCCCGGTGACGCCGGTGGCGGCGCGCACCGGCAAGAGCGGCGGCAGCCTCCCGTTGTGCGGCGGCGTCTCCCTGTCGCTGGAGCGGATGAACCAGGTGCTCTCCATCTCCGCCGAGGACCTCACCGCGGTGGTGCAGCCCGGCCTCAACACCGGCGAGCTGATGCGCGCGGTGGAGGCCAAGGGCCTCTTCTACCCGCCGGACCCCAACTCCTGGGAGATGTGCTCCATCGGCGGCAACGTCGCCGAGAACGCCGGCGGCCCGCGCGCGCTCAAGTACGGCGTCACCCGCGACTACGTCATCGGCCTGCGCTGGGTGCTCCCCACCGGCGAGGCCCTCCACGTCGGCCGCAAGACCATCAAGGGCGTCGCGGGCTACGACCTGGTCGGCCTCTTCGTCGGCTCGGAGGGGACGCTGGGCGTGGCCACGGAGATCACGCTCCAGCTCATCCCGCTCCCGCGCCACGTGAAGACCGCGCTCCTGGTCTTCCCCTCCGTGGTGGACGCGGCGCGCGGCGTCTCCGCGGTGCTCGCCGCCGGCATCCTCCCGCGCACGCTGGAGCTTTTGGACGACGTCTCCGTCCGCGCGGTGGACGGGCGCGGCTTCGACTTCCCGCCCGGCACCCAGGCCGCCGTCATCGCCGAGACGGACGGCAACGCCGAGGAGGCCGTCTTCGCCGAGCTGGCCGCGCTGGGCGAGGTGGCGCAGCAGCACGGCGCCTCCGAGATCCTCGTCGCCCAGAGCGAGGACCAGCGCCAGAAGCTGTGGGCCGCCCGCCGCGTGGTCTCCACCGCGCTCCGGGCGTTGAAGCCCCACAAGATCTCCGAGGACATCGCCGTCCCGCGCTCGCGCATCGCCGAGGTCATCGGGAAGCTCAAGGCCATGGGCCAGGAGCTGGGCCTCACCGTCGCCACCTACGGCCACGCCGGCGACGGCAACCTGCACGCCAACATCCTGTACGAAGGCCCCCACGAACGCCCCAAGGTCGACCAGGCGATCGAGCGGATGCTCAAGCTCACCGTGGAGGCCGGCGGCACCATCACCGGGGAGCACGGCGTCGGGTATGCCAAGCGCGACTACCTTCCCCTCGAGCAGTCGCCGGAGCTGATCGCCCTCCAGAAGCGCATCAAGCACCTGCTGGACCCACGGGGTCTTCTGAACCCAGGGAAGATGTTCCCGATCTGACGCGGTTCCCTTGTGACCGGCGGGGGTCACGATGCGGGCGCGCGGGGCGCCCGTTAATGTTTCTTCACGAAGCGGCTGCGGGGGCCAATCTCACCCCCAGTAGCGCTGATGTGTGCGGTAAGCGCCCGGAATCCCGAGGTGCGCGCGGAATGCGCAACCGTTTTCCCCGTTGAGCGTCTGAATCGTTGTCACAGGCGACGGCGATGCCGCGTCTAGGGGCAGAACGAGGAAGGGAGGTCTGAGCCGCCATGGCGAACCCAGCGTACGGACGTGAGAACCTGACGAGCTACCTGAAGGGCCTGGGCGGCCAGAAAACGCTTACCCGCGAGGAGGAGTACGACCTCTCGCGCCGCGCCAAGAAGGGCGAGGAAGCGGCCCGCCAGCTCCTGGCGACCTCCAACCTGGCCTTCGTCGTCGCGGTGGCCAAGAAGTTCGCCAACCGCGGCGCCCGCCTGGACGACCTCATCCAGGAAGGCAACGTCGGCCTGATGAAGGCCATCGAGCACTTCGACCCGAAGAAGAACGTCCGCTTCGCCACCTACGCGGTGTGGTGGATCCGCGCGTACATCACCCGGTACCTCAAGGACAACCGCAGCCAGGTCCGCGGCGGCGAGTCCGAGCGCCCGGTGATGACCGACTTCTCGCTCGACGCCTCGCTGGACGAGGAGGGCGAGACGACCTTCCTGGACCGGCTGGAGGACGGCGGCCCGTCCCCGCAGGAGCAGTACATCTCCCGCGAGCAGTCCACCGAGGTGCAGGACGCGCTGGCCAAGGTGAAGAAGCGCATCGGCGACCTCGGCTGGGACATCCTCCAGGAGCGGCTCACCCAGGACAAGCCGCGCACCCTGGAAGAGCTGGGCGCGCGCTGGGGCGTCTCCCGCGAGCGCGTCCGCCAGGTGGAGCTGAAGACCAAGAGCTTCCTGGCCCGGTACCTCTCCGCGTTCAACCAGGACGAGGAGATGGAGCCCGAAGGGCCCACCGCGGACGCGGCGTAGCGGTCCCGGGGTCCTCCAGCCCCACATACCACTTTGGGAGCAGGGTCTTCGCGTGGCAGCCCGGGCGGCGGGCGTGCTATGGGCACCCGCATGCCGCGAACCCTTCCTGCGCTCCTGTCCGCCCTCGTGCTGTTCCCCGCCGCCGCGCTCGCGGACGGCCCCGACCTCGCCAAGATCGACGAAGCGTACGCCAAGCGCGGCGATCCGGCTTCCGCGAAGGAGGTGGACGCCCTCCTCGCCGAGGCGATGAAGGCCACGCCCAACGACCCGCAGGTGCTCTGGCGCCAGGCGCGCTGGAACGTCTGGAAGGCGGACGTCCTCACCGGGGACGCCAAGAAGGAAATGGGGAAGGCGACCTGGGACCTGGGCGACAAGATCGTCAAGCTGGACCCCAAGATGGTGGAGGGCCCGTTCTACGGCTCGCTCGGCGTGGGCCAGTACTCGGAGGGCGCGGGCATCGTCAACGCGCTCATGCAGGGGCTGGAGGGCAAGTTCAACGACCGCCTGGACAAGGCGCTCCAGATGAACGCGGACGTGGACCGCGGCGGGCCGATGCTCACCAAGGGCCGCTACTACTTCAGCCTCCCCTGGCCCAAGCGCGACCTGACCAAGTCCGCCGAGTGGTACAACAAGTGCCTCGCCAAGCACCCGGAGAACGCCCGCTGCCACCTCTACCTGGCGGAGACGCTGCTGGAGGACGGCAAGGCGAAAGAGGCCAAGGTCCACCTGGACGCCGCGCTGAACGCGCCGGAGGCGTACGACCCGCCGGAGGCGGTGCGGGTGAAGGGCCTGGCGAAGAAGCTGCAGCCCAAGGTCGAGGAGAAGCTCAAGTGAGGGCCGAGCAGCAGATGCACGCCGTGGGGCCCGCCGCGCCGCCCCGGGGCCAGGCGCGGAGCCTGGCGGACCTCCTCACCGTCCAGGCGCAGCGTCAGGGCGCCCGCGCGGCCATCACCCACAAGAAGAACGGCCGCTGGGAGGACGTGAGCTGGAGCTGGCTTTTGGACGAGGTGAAGAAGCAGTCCGCCGGCCTGGTGGCCATGGGCGTCCAGCCGGGCGACCGGGTGGCCATCTTCGGCGCCACCTCGCTGCAGTGGCTGATCGCGGACCTGGCGGTCACCGCCGCGCGCGCGGTCACCGTGCCCATCTACGCGTCCAACACGCCGGACGAGTGCCGCTACATCCTCAACAACTCCGAGTCGTCGCTCCTCCTGGTGGACCACGACCTCCCGGAGGGGAAGCAGCCGGGCCGCGCCTCCCGCATCCGCCAGCGCATCGGCGAGTGCCCGTCGGTCAAGAAGATCATCCTCTTCGAGGGCGCGCCGCAGGGCGACCGCGAGCTGGCGCTGTCCGACCTGGTGGAGCAGGGGCGCAAGGCGCACGAGGCGGACGCCGGCGCGTACGACCAGCGCCTGTCCCAGATGAAGCGGGACGACCTGCAGTGCCTCATCTACACCTCCGGCACCACCGGCGACCCCAAGGGCGTGATGCTCACCCACGGCAACTGGGTGTTCGAGGGCGAGGGGCTGTCCGACCTGGGGCTGCTGCTGCCCTCGGACTCGGTGATGCTGTTCCTCCCGCTGGCCCACTCCTTCGCGCAGGTGATCAAGACCGGCTGGCTGGCGCAGGGCTTCCGGCTGGTGATCGCCGAGTCCACCGAGAAGCTGGTGGCCAACCTGGCGGAGACCTCGCCCACGCTGCTGCCTTCGGTGCCGCGCGTGTTCGAGAAGGTGTTCGCCAACGTGGTGGCCAAGGGGACGTCGGCGCCGGGCGTGAAGGGCAAGCTGGCGCGCTGGGCGTTCCGCCTCTTCGACGAGTACGTGGAGGCGAGGACCCAGGGCAAGGAGTACGCCTCTCTGTCGTTCGCGCTGGCGAAGCGGCTGGTGTTCAGCAAGGTGAAGGAGAACCTGGACAAGCTCCTCGGCGGGAAGATGCGCCTGTTCATCTCCGGCGGCGCGCCGCTCTCCCGGAAGATCGCCTACTTCTTCGACATGCTGGGCTACATCGTGGCCGAGGGGTACGGGCTGACCGAGACCGCCGCCGGCAGCACCATCAACCGCGTCGACAAGATCAAGATCGGCACCGTGGGCGCGCCCATCCCGGGCGTGGAGATCAAGATCGCCCCGGACGGGGAGATCCTGATCAAGGGCGCCCACGTGATGCTGGGCTACTACAAGAACGAGGCGGCCTCGAAGGAGGCGCTGGAGCCGGACGGCTGGTTCCACTCCGGCGACATCGGGGAGATCGACGCCGACGGCTACGTCCGCATCACCGACCGCAAGAAGGACATCATCGTCACCGCGGGCGGCAAGAACGTGGCGCCCCAGAACATCGAGAACTCGCTCAAGACCTACCCCATCGTCAGCCAGGCCATGGTCTACGGCGACAAGCGCAAGTACCTGGTGGTGCTGATCTGCGCCAACGAGGAGAACGCGCGCAAGCTGCTGCAGGACAAGGGCATCACCCCGCCCGCCTCCTACGCCGAGCTGTCCGAGCACGCGGAGGTGAAGGCCGAGGTCCAGCGCACCCTGGACGCGGTCAACGGCCAGCAGCCGCCGTACTCCTCGCTGAAGAAGTTCCGGATGATGGACCACGACTTCACCCAGGACTCCGGCGAGCTGACGCCGACGCTCAAGGTGAAGCGGAAGCTGTGCAGCCAGAAGTACAAGGCGATGCTGGACGCCATGTACGAGGGCGACATCGCGGACTGAGCCCGATCGGCAGCGGCTGCAGGCCGCCGCATCAGCGTCCCCTGGGCTGGGGGGACGCAGGCGAGGCCGGCCCCCGGATCACTGGCAGGTGTTGTTCGGCTTGCAGGTGCCGCTGCAGCACTCGTTGTTGCTGAAGCAGCTGTTGCCGCTGGGGCGGCAGCACAGCCCCAGCGTCCCGCCGTCCGTAGGTGGCTGGCAGATGGGGGTGCTCGCTCCGCCGGAGCAGCAGTCGTTCACGTCCCGGCACCAGCCGCCCACTCCGCTGCAGCAGGTCCCGTTGGTGGTGCAGCCGGGCGTGCCCCCGCCGACGGTGCAGCAGTCGCCGCCGCTGCCCCCGGCGCGGCACTTGCCGCCCAGGCCCGCGCACTGGCAGGTGCCGGCGCAGCTCCCGCTGCAGCACTGCGCGTTGACCGAGCAGGCGGTGCCGAAGGTGCGGCAGCAGCTCCCTCCCATGCAGGTGTCCGGGCCGCAGCAGAACCCGGTGGAGCAGGTGGAGCCCTCGGGCAGGCAGCACTGGCCGCCGTTGCACACGCCGCCCGAGCAGCACGGTTCGCCCGCCGAGCAGGAGTTGAACAGCGGGTGGCAGCACGCCCCGTTCTCGCAGCTGCCCAGGTAGCACTGGGTGCCGGCGTCGCACGCGCCGCCCACCCGCGTCTGGCAGACCGTCTGGCAGAGGCTGCTGCAGCAGTCGTTGGAGGAGCCGCAGCCGTCCCCGGTGTTCCTGCACGCCTCGCACTGGTTGATCCCGGAGATGCAGCGGTCGGTCCCGCAGCACTCGTTGGTGGCGGTGCTGCAGCCGGCGCTCCGCGGGAGGCAGCACGAGGTGGGTCCGCCGCCGTCCGCCTGCCGCGTGTCGCAGGCCATGGAGCAGCAGTCCAGCGCGGACGCGCAGCCGGTGTTGGTGCTCTGGCAGGTGGCGTAGTGGCAGCGGTTGTCCACCGGGTTGCAGACGTACGGGTTCTGGCACTCCGGGGTGGTGGTGCAGCTGTCGCCCAGCTGGCCCTGCCGGCAGGTGCCGTTGGCGCCGCAGCGGAGGTTGGTGCAGCAGTCGCTGTTCTGCCCGCAGGGTTGGCCGATGCTCCCGCAGCCCGAGTAGCACTCCGGCGCGGTGCCGCTGTCCGGGTTTCCGCGGCAGTGCATGGCCCCGGCCGATCCGCCCGAGCAGCAGTCGTTGTCCTGCACGCAGGTGCTCCCCGACGAGCGGCAGCCGGTGGTGCAGGTCCCGGCGGGGCAGCCCAGGCCGGCGCAGCACTCGTTGGACGCGGCGCAGGTGGAGGTGGCCGTCCGGCACGGCGCGGGCTGGCACGTCCCCCCGGCGGCGGGGCACTGCAAGCCCGCGCAGCAGTCGTTGGACGAGGCGCAGCTCTGGCCCTGGTCCGCGCAGCCTACCCGCGGCGCGCACTTGCCGTCGGTGCAGGTGCCGGAGCAGCACTGGTTGCCCGCGCCGCACGCGTCGTCCGTCTGGCGGCAGCCGTTCTCGCACGAGCCCTGGTTGCAGCGCAGGCCGCCGCAGCAGTCCGCGCTGGTGGAGCAGACGCCGCCGGGGAGCGGGTTGCAGGCGCACACGCCGGGGGTCGTCTGGAGGAGGTCGCCGCAGCCGAAGGAGCAGCACTGGTCGTGGGCGCTGCACTGCTCGCCGACCTGCTTGCAGAAGAGGCGGTTGCGGCAGCTGCAGCCGGAGAACGTCGCCGCCAGCGCGAACAGCAGGAGCCAGGTCCTCATAGCGGCACCACCAGCCCGCCGATCATCGAGAACTGCGACACCGCGTTGCTCTGGGTGACGGTGATCCCGCCCTGCGTCACCGTGGTGGTGAGGGTGAGGGCGGACAGCTCCACCGGCTGGATGAGGAGGCGGAGCTTGTCGAAGAGGCGGTACTCGATGCCGCCGGCCAGGCGGAACCCGGCGCCGCTGGCGCCCCCGTACTGGTAGCCCACGAATTGCTGGGCGATGGTGATCTGGTAGGTGCCGAAGCCGACCCCCAACTCCCCGAAGGCGAAGACGTTCTCCAGCACCTCCGCCTGGTACCGGACGGAGGGCATCACCTCGACGGAGAAGAGGGAGCCTTCGAAGACGAAGCCCAAGGCGGTGATCCGGAAGCCGGCGCCCTGGAACGCGACGGGCAGCAGCGCCTGGAGCTCGCCCGGCCCCAGGTGGAGCAGGTCGAACGTGCCGCGCGCCACGCCGCGGAACCAGATGGGGTTGCCTCCGCTCACGCCGGAGGGGAGTCCGGCGGCGCTCTGCAGCGAGAAGCCCGGCCCCACGCCCGCGCTGACCTGGATCCGGTCGATCAGCGCGCGCTGGGGAGGCGCCTTCTCCTCCACCTCGGCCGGCTTGGCCGCCGGTGCGGGCGCGGGCGCCGGGGCGGGATCAGGCGGCTTGGGTTTCACCGCCGGGGGCGGCGGCATGGGGAGCGATACCGGCGGCTTGGCGGGTTTGGCGCCCACCAGCAGCAGGCCCATCAACACCAGCGCGCTCATACCCCCTCCAGGGTGAAGCGGACGTCAGGTCATTCTTTCGAGGCGACCTTCTGCGGCGGGGCCGCCTGCGCGTCTGCAGCGGATGCGTGGTTCGACGGGCTCAGCTTGTGGTCCTCCTCGCCGCTGAAGCCCTTCTTGAAGTTCCGGATCGCCGACCCGAGCGCGCTGCCCAGCTGTGGCAGCTTGGCGCCGCCGAAGAGCAGCAAGAGGGCGGCGAAGATCAGCAGCAACTCGGGGAGCCTGAGACCCATTGCGATACTCCGGATGACGTACAGGTACGGCTGGCACCATACCCCTCCCGGCCCTCCAAGGGAAAACCGGACGGTCGGCGGCGGCGATCGGACGGGGATTGTCCGCCAGGCGACGAGCCCACCAGCCGGGCGCCCGCGCCCCCGTGCATGGCGGCGCGCGGCAGGCCAAGCTGTCAGGATCCACTTTTCGCGTATGCCTGAAGGCCGTCCCCTGATCCTGGTCGTCGACGACGACCCCGACATCCTCGATGCCCTCTCCGAGATCCTGGAAACGGAAGGGTACGAGGTGGACCGCGCGCGCCATGGGCAGGAGGCGCTCTCGCGCATCGACCAGCGGCGCCCGGACCTCATCCTCCTGGACCTGATGATGCCGGTCATGGACGGCTGGGAGTTCGCCCACGCGCTGCGCCGCCGCGAGGACGGCGCGCACATCCCGGTGGTGGTGCTGTCGGCGGACCGGCAGGCGAGCGCCAAGGCGCGGGTGGTGGGCGCGCGCGACTTCCTCGCCAAGCCCTTCGAGCTCAACGAGCTGCTGCGCGTGGTGAGCGACTCGGTCCCCCAGCCGCCTCACGCCCACGCGTAAGCCCGCCGGCTTGACGCCCTGACTGGCGGGTCGGTAGGGTCGCGCGCCTTTTCACACGCAGAAGAAGCCCGAGGGACTGCATGACGGCCAAGGACATCCTGGAGCAAGAGATCCCGAACCTCCTGAAGACCAAGCCGGAGATGGTCAAGGACATCAACGCGATCCTCCACTTCGTGATCACCGGCGACAACGGCGGGACCTGGACGGTGGACCTGACCAAGCCGGCGGACTGGGTCCAGAGCGGCGCGCAGGGCACGCCGAAGATGACCATCACCGTCTCCAACGACGACTTCGTGAAGATCCGGCAGAAGCAGCTCAACGCGCAGATGGCGGCCATGTCCGGCAAGCTGAAGCTGAAGCCGATGGACATGGGCCTGGCGATGAAGCTGACCAAGCTCCTGTAGTGCTCCCGCTGTCCGACGTCCGGGTCCTCGACCTGACCCGCCTGTTGCCCGGGCCCTACGCCACGCTGGTGATGGCGGACCTGGGCGCGCGGGTGGACAAGCTGGAGGACCCGCAGGGCGGCGACTACATCCGCCAGATGCCGCCCCAGCGCGGCGAGGAGAGCGCGCTCTTCTACGCGCTGAACCGGAACAAGCGCTCCATCGCGCTGGATCTCAAGCAGCCCCATGCCGTGGCGGCGGTGATGCGCCTGTTGGCGCGGTACGACGTGCTGGTGGAGAGCTTCCGGCCCGGCGTGATGGACAAGCTGGGCCTGGGCTGGGAGTCCCTCTCGCGCGCGCACCCGCGGCTGATCCTCTGCTCCATCTCCGGTTACGGCCAGACCGGCCCGGACCGCCTGCGCGCCGGGCACGACCTCAACTACGTGGCGCGCGCCGGGGCGCTGGCCTACGCGGGCGAACGGGGCGGCTCGCCGTCGCAGCCGGGCGTGCAGGTGGGCGACATCGGCGGCGGCAGCCTGTTCTCGCTGGTGGGCATCCTCGCCGCGCTCCACGAACGCGCGCGCACCGGGCGGGGGAGGTGGCTGGACGTCTCCATGACGGAGGGCGCGCTGGCGTTCATCCACATGCAGCTGGGCGCGCGGCTGGCGATGGGCGCGGAGGGCCGGCCGCTGCGGCGCGGGGAGGAGGCGCTCAACGGCGGCTATCCCTGCTACGGCGTCTACCGGACGCAGGACGGCCGGTTCCTGTCGGTGGGCTCGCTGGAGCCGAAGTTCTGGAGCGGGGTGTGCGAGGTGCTGGGCCGGCCGGACCTGGCGCCGCTGGGCTGGGACGCGGGGGAGGCGGGCGCGCGCGCCCGGGAGGAGGTGCAGCGGATCTTCGCCTCCGCCCCCGCCGCCGAGTGGCAGCGCCGCTTCGCCGCGGTGGACCTCTGCGTGGAGCGGGTGAACGAGGGGGACGAGGTCCTCGACGATCCGCAGCTCCGCGCGCGGGGCATGTTCCTGGAGGCGGATGATCCGCAGCGCGGATGGACGGCGGTGCGCCACGTCCGCACGCCGGTGCGGATGGGTGAGCTCCCGCTCGAGCCGCCCCCCGCGCTGGGCCAGCACACCGGGGAGATCCTGGCCGAGGCCGGCTTCAGCGCCGAGGAGATCCGCGCGCTGCGATCCTGAGCCGCGGAGCGCGCGCGGGCGATCTGCATCAGGAACGCATCAGGCGGTGGAGCGGTGGCCCTGATGCGGCAGGAGATGGCCGGCTGGAGCCCGGCGATGGGGACCCGTGGCATCGGTCGGGGCGGCCGTGGACGCGGGAGCCTGGCGGCTTCGGTTAATATCGCCCGCCCGTGAGGAAATGGGTCCTGCCGGCGCTGGTGGTGGCACTCCTGGCGCCTCTGCTGCGCACCGAGTACCCCGGCTCGTGGGGCGCGCACATCGGTCCGCCGGTGATCTTCGGCGCGGACGAGGAGGCGTACCTGTTGCTGGTGAACAGCGTCATCCGGGATGGGGACCTGGATCTGAAGAACAACCACGGGGAGGTGATGCTCGGCGCGCGCGAGGCGGGGGGGAAGAACGCCGGGCGGATCCTGGATCACCACTCCACCTATTACGTGAACGGCGAGCGGAAGGTGTGGCGGGACCTGGTGGATCCGCGGGTGTATCTCTGGCCGCGGGACGCGCGCGGCGTGCCGCAGTTCGTGTTCAAGCCGGGGCTCGACCCGGCGCTCGCGGCGGGGCCGGAGTACAGCGCGCATCCGGTGGGCGTGGCGCTGCTGCTGGCGCCGCTGATGTGGCCGTTCGCGAACACGGACCTGGTGGAGCCGATGACGCTGCTGTGGTCCGGGCTGGCCACGGTGGCGGCGCTGTTCTGCCTGCGGTCGATCCTGAGGCAGATGGGCGGCACCGAGGGGGCGATCCAGCTCACGCTGGTCGCGGCGTTCCTGGGGACGCCCCTCTGGTACTACGGGCGCGCGTTCTTCAACGAGTCGTTCGTGACGCTGGCGGTGCTGGGGGCGTACGCGGTGATCCTCCGGCCGCGCGGCGCGCTGGCGGCGGGGGCGATCGTCGCCGCGGGGATGTTGATGAAGCCGCAGCTGGCGCTGCTGTGCCTGCCCCTGGCGATTCCGGCGCTGCGCCAGCGGTCATGGCGAGGGCTCCTGGCGCTCGGCGTCTTCCCGGTCGCCGCGCTGGGGTTATTGCTCTGGCTCAACCACCACATGTACGGGTCGATCACCCGGGGGCCGTACCCGTTCTCCTGGGGGAATCCCCTGGAGGCGCTGTGGGGGGAGATGGTGCAGAAGGAGAAGGGGCTGCTGTGGTTCGCGCCGGCGGTGCTGTTCGCGGTGCTGGGGTGGCCGGCGCTGTGGAGGGAGAAGCGCGAGTACTCGGCGATGATCCTCGGCGGCTTCGCGCTGTTCTTCGGGTTGGTCATGTGTTGGGTCGACTGGGGCGGCGGGTGGTGCTACGGGCCGCGGCTCGTGGCGCCGGTGTTGCCGCTGCTGGCCGTGGGCCTGGTGCGCGCCCTGGAGCTGCCGCTGATGCAGAAGGCCGCCATGAAGTGGGCGTTCCGGGTGGTGCTCGTCTGGGCGTGCGTGGTGAACGGGTTCGCCGCGACGACGTACTGGTACGCGTGGCACCGCTTCCCGACCGAATTCATCGCGCTCTCCCTGGGCCTCAAGCACTGACGCGCCCAGGAGGGGAAGTGCCGCGTCCTGAACCCCCGTGAGCCCAGTGGATGCCTGCTGGACTGGCGCCTCAGCGAGCGGGTGGGCCGGAAGACTTGGGGGCAACGGTGAGAAGCTGCTCGGCGGAGGTGGCGGTGACGGCTAGACGATGCCACACCTTCAGCTGTTCGAGATCCTCACAGTCGGCGATGCGCTGGCGGTGCTCGGGTGAGAGCAGAATGCCTCGGGTCTCGAGCACTTCGTAGATGGCTTCCCGGGCCGTCTCGGCCTTGCCTTCGGCCCTGCCTTCGGCCTTGCCTTGGCCGTAGAACTTCCTGGCGAAGTCGGTCTGGTACTCATAGTTGCTCGCCATCAGCGCCTCGAACGCCATCCGGGCGGCCTCGTTCAGCGAGCCGCCCACCAGATCAAAGTACAGGCGGGCGCGGTTCTCTTCAAGGTCGGGCAGGGCCGCCAGCACGGCCCTGGCCACGTCCCAGCCAATCGCCTCGCGGCCGTGCGCCATCGCGGAGAGGACGGCCCGCTCGGGCGCGGCCCGGGCCACCGCCTCATCGGTGACGATGGGCACCGAGCCTGGACCCATCACCAGCGGGCGCAGGGTGAAGCCTGGATGGCCGAGGTCGATGGGCTGGCCGGCCCAGGTAGCCACCGCCTCGTCGGCGGTCACCACCAGCAGAGCGGTAGGGCAGTCAAGGCGTGCCCGGAGACCGGCCAGGTAGACGGGCCAACTCCTGCGCTTGTCCGGGTCGCGGGCCAGCTGGACCTCCACCACGATGGCGAACACCGGGCGGCCGTCGAGGAGGAGGACGACCAGATCCGCGTGGTACTGGGTGGGAACCACCTCGGTCAGCTCGGCCGAGTCCACCCTGGCGTCGGTGAAGGCCGGGAGCGGAACGCCCAGCACGTCCCGGAGCAACTCGGGGGCGAGCAGGGGCCGGTTCTGGAAGAGCAGCAGCAGGCCCTCGTGGAGCATCGACAGCGGCATCGCCGCACGCTTGCGTGCTGGCTGCACCGGCGTCAACGACCGAAAGCAGGCCCGGGGCGGCGTGCACTTCATCTCCCCAGGATGAGGTGGAGGCGTTCGCCTCCGAGCTTGGCGAAGGCCACTCCACTGGGGCGGGCACGCTCCTCACGTGGTCAGGGCGAGGATCGGGCGAACATGCTCCGGCGAGTCGAGCCTGAGGAAGTGGTAACCAATACCGGCTGTCCCCAGCATGAGGGAGGGGTTGGGGCCGCGGGAGGCGACCCCGGTCGGCCAATCGCCCACGCCCCCATGGCACTCGATCATGCTCAGAGCCGTGGAGCGGGCAAGAGTCTGGTAAGGCTCCTCGGCGAGGAGCGTGCCGGCCGTCCAGAGGATCTCATTCAAGCCGGCCAGCCCGTGGCACAGCGTAGCGTCCTGTCGCCGGAGCTCGCCCCGCTGCTCGATGGCTCCGAGCGTCGTCCGGAGGCCAGCGCGAGCCACGGCAAGGAGAGGCTCTCGGTAGGCCACATCCAGGCTCATTGCCCGGAGCCGGGAGAGAGCAATCCCGGGGGCGCCATGGCACCACGCGAGGGCATGCGGAAGGGGACCGGATCCATCTGGCTCACCGGGATGGGGCCGGAAGTCCGGCCAGTTGCCCAACTCCTCGTTGAAGACCGAATCTTCATAGGCGAATGCCAATCGGCCCACCTCCAGGAACTCCGGCCGGCTCGTCGCACCGTACAGCTCGAGCAATGCCAGCCCGATCCCCGCGGCGCCGTGTCCAAGTCCAGTGAGCGGGATCGACCCGGCACCGGGGCCATTGGCTTCCTCGGGACTCCAGGCGACGGCGTCCCCACGGTGGGTCGCGGTTCGGCAGAGGTCCTCGCCCAGGGCCACCGCCAGATCGCGGCAGCCCCGCCAGGCCGCGGCCTGATCGAGCGCGAGCAATGCCGGGATCGCTCCGGCATTACCGCCCATCAGGTCCAGCGCATGAGGCTTGTCCCGGGCGCCCGCGATCTGCTCCAGCAGCGGCCCGATCGAGTCGGTCAGCCGCTCCTCTCCGGTCAGCATTGCGACGCGGTGGGTCACGTAGGCCACGCCCAGATGCCCGCTGTGAAACGACAGAGTGGGGACCTGGGGCGCGTCCCACTGGAGCCGGTCGAGCTGCCGCAGTGCACGGGTGACGGCTCCAAGGGCGGTGCGACGGAATTCCGGGTTGCCGGTCCGGGCAAAGAGCTGTGCCAGGAAAAGGGCCACCCCGCTCGTCCCGCCGTAGAGCTCGGGGCCCAGCGCGGCCACGGTCGGTATCAACGGCCCGCCTGCAGGTGGGGACTCGAGGGGCGAATGTCCCACCCAGTTGCAACAAACCTGGTCTCGGTCCCAGTAGGCCGAACGGCAAATGGCTCGGCCGATCTGTGCAGCCGCATCGAGAAAAGCTGTCATGGCCGCGCGTATCGTTTGAACAAGAAGAGCCTTTGTTCACTCCGGGAACGAATGAGTGCCCGCGATCGCCGCCTGCAGGGCGTGAGAATCGCGGGCTCTCGGTCCCAGGTGGAAGCGGGAAGGGTCCAGGTGTGCCGCCGTGATCGATCGGGCCAAGGTGGCAGCCCGGGCCTCCAGCGTGCTTTCGCCGCGGGTGAAGGACGTCCAGGACGCCAGCGCAACGAGATGGCAGCGATGCTGGCCGAAGCTCATGCCGTTGGCCGGGTCTTCGGCCATTCCCAGCCCGGCGGCCAGGGGTCTGGTGAACAGGGGGACTTCCCGCCTCAAGTCCCGCTCGAGTTCGCGATACATGCGTGTCAGGAGAGCGGTGGACCGGCGGTACCAGGGCCGCTCCAGGTAGAGCACGCCCGCGTCGGCGCGGTGGTAGGCATGGGGGGTGTTGAGGACCTTGGCGCGGAAGGGCACTCCGGCGCCATTGAGATGCTTGGTCACCGTCGACATGAAGGGGACGGCTGCCTCCGGCGTCAGATGCCAGTAGAGCCGGATCAGCGGCCGCGCGCGGGCGCGTGGGAGCCTGGAGTCGCCATCGCCGATCGCCATGTAATAGCCGGGAAGCAGGTGGCGGAGCTCCTTGCCGACCCGGACGCGGCAGGGCAACTCCGGGCGGAGGCGGCCCGGGCGTGCCTGGACCTCATCGCGCACCGTCCAGAAGGTGAGTCCGTCCTTGGCGACTGCGACCCGGCCGTCTTCCATGACCCGGTCGACCACCCAGCCCGGCTCCCAGCCACCCCGCCCCGAATTGGCCGCCGACAGCGCGTGGACGAGGTCTCGCTGAGCGAGTGGATCGATCAGCCCTGGCCCGGTGGCGCTGGGGCGGACATAGAGCTGGCTGTAGAGGTCGGTCCCGAACACCGCCAGCAAGGAAGAGGTGTCGGGGCCGGAGTTGTTCGCAGACGGGCGGCCCGCCATGCCGGCGCTGCGACCCTGGGGGGGAATGTCCCGGACTTGTCCCAGCACGCGATAGCGGGTCGGAGCGAGGATCTCAGCGGATCCGAGCGTGGAGAGCAGGTCGGGGTGCAGGCCGGTCATACATCCCTCTCAAGCCTCGACGGACTGAGGAATGCCGTAGAACTGGACCTGGGCGGCCCCGGGATCTTCCAGGAGATTCGCGGCGATCTGTAGCAACAGGATCGCCTGAGACGGCAGCTTGGACCTCTCCTGGGTCATCTCCATGGTGGTCTGGATGAGGCGGGCAGAGGAGACTTGCACCGCGCGAAGGAGCAGGGCGGAGGCGCAGGCCACATCCATCCCGGCCGCCCCGCGGTAGCCTTGCCAGAGGGCTCGAAGGGCGGCCTGGATCACCGCCCAGGGATATGTCGCACGGGCGAGCAACTCGTCGAGATCCGCGTCGGTCATGCCGGGCTCCACGGGGAGCGTGTTGACCCAGAAGACCACGAAATCCTGTAACGCGCCGGCGAGGTCCCAGGCAGCGTCCCCGTACTGGACCAACTCCCAGTCCACCAGCCGAACCTCGATCGAGGTGGGAGCCGCTCGTGGCCGCGGGGACATGGCCAGCACATTGTCGGACTTCACGTCGCCGTGGATGACCGTGTCCGGCCGCCAGGAGCCTGCCAACCGGTCCAGACGCCCGACCCAGGACCTCCGCGTCTGGATGATGTGGAGCGCCTGGTAGCCGGCGGCGCTGATGGTGGAGAGCCAGTCCAGGGTTGGTTGGTGGGCACGCAGGATCCAGGGCGGATCGCGCGGCAACCAGCGGAGGCGGTCGTCGCCCGCGAGCGCCAGCGGTCGGAACGTGGCGTGCACCGTGCCCAGGGCGCGGCCAAGCGCGCGAGCCGTCTCTCGCGGGAAGTCGGCGGCGGTGCGGGCCCGGCAATGCTGCCAGAGGGGCAGGGCATCTCCGAGCAACTCCAGGGCGAGCAGGGGAATCGCCGAGTCGAAATGCGCGAGGCGGGGTAGCAAGCTCGGGACGGGGGTGTCGTCGAGGTGCTCGTGACAGAAGGTGTAAAACGACGCTTCGTGCCGGAGCGTCCGGCCACCTCCCCCCGCGGGGCCGTCGGGCTGCTTGATGAGGTAGCTGTTGCCGGCCGGTCCTTGCACCTTCAGGTTGCGGTTCCTGCGGGCCATGCTCGTGACCGTCAATTCCCCGTCGATGATCGCGGCGCCGCCGAGCAGGCCCTGAGCCATCAGGTAAGGTATGGCGCTATCGACGTCCAGCATGGGGCGCCCCTCTCCCCAGGGCGGCAGAGCATTCGCGCCGACTACCTGGAGCCGCAGACGGCACGGTGCGACCCACAATAAACATTGATCGATCTCGCGCACTCATCCGTCCTGCAGGCCGGGTAGGACGGATAGCAACCCAGGCACAGGGAGCCGTGCAGGGTGTACACACCGCCGCCGCCGAAACCGCCGCCACCACCGCCGCCGGCGCCGAGGCCACCGCAGCCGCCGTCATCGAAGATGCTGTCGCACAGGTGGGTGTTCATGGCCATGCAATACATCGAGACTCCTGGATCCGGGGCCACGAGGCCCCTGGCGGGCGTGGTGGCCCTCAGGTAGTCGCGCGCGATGCGCCCCCGTAGATAGCTTGCCTCGATCGTCTGGCTCGCGGCCTGGACGACCTCCAGCTTGGCCTCGCCCCGGACCCAGACGCGCGTCGGGCTGTTCTCGTCTTCGCGATCAACCGATTGGGTGGAGACGATGCCTGCGACAGGAATATCGATGAAGGCGTTGAAGCTCAGGTTCAGATACAGACGGATCCGGTCGGGCTTCTTGGACGGACCAATGAAGCCGACCAGCACGACCAGATCGGGAGGGGCCTCGGCCTCGGGGTTGAGCCGGGTGACGAGTGGATGGGGAGTCAGGTCGGGCTCGGGTGCCGGGAGCCGATGGGCCGGCTCAGAACCCTTCCTCGCCGGACCTGACACCTTCTTCGAAGCAGCCATCGCCTTCCCCCATCACCCGCAGTCGTCCGGCTCGGAGCGCCGTTTCGAGCTGGTCCCGGCATCTCCATCCATCAACCATCTACCAACGTCACCCCCGGGTGCCCACCGCTGCCATCCGAATGAGTTCAGCGAGGAACATCCGGCCTTTCGGGCGAGGAGTGGTACGGCGCGGTACCGGAGATACGAGGCGCCAGCCGGAGAGTGTCATCACAGGGGTGGATTTGACCGGGTTTGTAGAGTTTCCGACTGTGGGGAAGGCCGGTGGCCTTGAAGTCCTCGCGCAGCACACGCCGTATGGGAGCGTGGACGTGCATCAGCCAGTGCATCACCTCGATCGGGCGGGGCGGAGGGGCGGGCAGGGCGGAGAAGGTGGTCGCGGGGTGGTGGACATCCGATCATCGGTGACGGTGCCGGTGTCAGCTCCGGTGGGTCGGTCTACCGGCGGCGCGCCCGGACTTCGTCCCGCAGCGCGTCGTAGCGCTGGGCGAGCGCCCCTGCACGTACTCGATGATGTTGAGACGGCGCGCGGCCATCTCCTGCTGCAAGCGCTCCGCCACATAGCACGGCAGGTCGAACCAGTTCTGGAGCTGGCTGACGATCTCCCGCATGACGTCTGCCGTACTGTTTACCCCGAGCTCTGGCTTGAGCTCGTCGCAGTAGGCCAGCACGCTGGGTGAAAGGCGGACGCCGAGCTGGTCCATGGCGTCCGCCGCAGCGGTACGGGGCCGGGTCTTGGACGCGTGCGACCGCTTGGCCGAGCTGGGTTCCTTCGCGAGCTCCTCGGAGTGGCGAGCCATCAACTCCTGGAGGTACCGGAGGATGTTGACCCGGCGCTCGGCCACATCCTTCTTCAGCCTTTCCCGCATGGAGACGGGCAGCCGGAACCAGCTCTGGAACTGCTCCAGCACCTCGCGCAGGGCGCTCCGCTGGGTGGACAGCCCCAGCGCTTCGGCCAAGTCCTCTAGGTACTTGAGTTGGCTCGGGGTGAGCTTGATCGTGAACTGGAGGAGGTTCTTGTTGCTGCTGGACGTCTGGCTCAAGTCTTCCCCTCCGCGGGCCAGCCATAGGGCCCGACCAGCTACTCGCTGAACCCCCAAAAGAGGTTATCGGGACTCCCCCACGACGAGCAAGATCGGCCGACTCACGAAGCCGACGACGACCGCAGCGCCGATCCGCGCCACGTGGATCACGGCCCCGCCATGCGCACCGAGCGTTTCAGCCAGAGGTCATGGCCAGAAGAGGTGGACGTAAGGGATGGCGGACGGAGTCGCCGGGCCGCCGTAGTACTTCGGGTCGAGAACGGGGAGCCCCTCCTTGTTCTGGCCAGGAGGCGGCTCGCCTGGGAGGCGCGTCCCGCTCGGCGTCGTCTCGAACAAGCCCTGGTAGAGCACGCCACAGATGGGCACCGTGGTGCCGTTCTTCAGCCGCATCTCCGTGAAGAGCGCCAGTGTCCGCCCGCTGAAGTTCCGGGGCTTCTTGCCGGCTTCCTTGAGGACGGTCGACTCGGGCTCGACGCGCGCTTTGCCATAGAAGAGTGCCCCCTGGAATATCTCCTCCAGGGGTGGTGCCTCTGGTGGAACGCGGTCGAGGGCCACCATCGCCACCTCGCCGTCGCCAGCTGGACAGGGCTCCTCCGAGCAAATGGGCTCCGAGGGCGGACAGCACACAGGGTCCTTCTCGCACGTGTAGCCCGGGCTCGGCGGCAGGCCCGTGCACTTCTGTCCATTGAGCGAGAGGAAAGTTACGGGGATGAGCTCCGGAATTTTGTGACGCCCCACCTCGCGGGGTGGCGCCTGCATGGTGCAGTCCCCGGCCCTCGTATGCGTCGTGATGTGGACCGGCGGGCAGCCCGCGGCGAGCGCCGCCGCCACCGTCATGCCCATGCACTTCGCGGCGGACGGTAGAGCCTTCTTCGCTGGAGCAATCGGCCTGGCTTCTTCGTGTGCGCGAGCCTCTGAAGCAGGTGAGGGAGGGGGAGATGAGATTGGCATGAGGTTCTGCACCGCAGATGGTGCCGGTAGGGGCCGTGGGCGCAGGAAGTAGACGGCGGCGAGCACGAGGGCGACCGAGAGGGCAGCAACAACGAAGGCAGTGACGGCAAGGCGACGAGGGCGAGGCCGTGCTGAGTCGTGGCTGGAGGACTGCGGCTCCAGCGGCGGAGGCGTGTCCTCCTCGGCCTCCGACTCCAGCAATTCGGCTACCTCGCGCGCCAAGGTGCCGGAGTCCAGCGTGTACCGCTTCTCGACGAAGGCCCATGAGCGCAGGGCCTCCGAGACTTCCTTGCCGGTGCGGTAGCGCGCCTCCCTGTCTCGGGCGAGCAGCTTGTGGCAGATGGCCTTCAGTCCTTCCTCTACGCCTTGGAGGGCCTTCTCGACGTCCTCTGGGGTGATGGACTGAATGGCCCCTGGGATGAAGGCGTCATGGTTGTCTTCGAACAGGCGCTTGCCGGTGAGACACTCCACCAGGATGCAACCCAGAGCGAACAAGTCGGCGCGCCCGTCGAGCGGCCCATGGCTGGCCTGCTCCGGGGAGAGGTACAGCAGTTTCCCCTTGAAGCCATCCCAGGACGAGCGCGTCTTCTCCCGCCAGTCCGCGTCGTGCGTGGCCACCCCGAAATCCATCAGTTTCACCACGCCGGACGAGGTGACGCGGATGTTCGACGGGGAGACGTCCCGGTGGACGATGTGGAGCGGCTTCCCGAGTTCGTCCGTGGCGCGGTGCACGTAGTCAAGGGCATCCGCCACCTGAGCGAGGATGTTGCAGACGGCCGCATTCGACAGCCGCGTCCCCAGGCTTTCGGCCACCTTGAGCAGGATGCGTAAGTCGTGCCCCTCTAGGTACTCCATCAACACGTACAGCGTGCCGTCTGACTGCGTGACGCCCCGCACCGCGACGACATTGGGGTGACTCAGGTGCTGGTGGAGGCGGGCCTCATCCGCAAAGGACTTCAGGTCCTCGCCGAAGTAGGCCGCCACGTCCCGGCGGACCACCTTGATGGCCGCCAGGTCTGCGGTGCTCCACTGGACTGGACCGGCGGCCACCACTCGCCTCGCCAGGTACACCTCGCCCATGCCGCCCACGCCGAGCAACTTCTCCAGCAAGTAGTGAGCTTCGGCGAAGGCCACCTCCTGCCCTCTCAGGTCGCCCACCTCTGGTCTGGCCGGTGCCTTCGTCGGCGCCGACGCCTGAGAGTCGAGCTCGGCCTCCGCGGGCTCCGTCACGGGTGGTGTCAGCGGAGGGCTCGGTGACGAGGAGGATGTGGAAGCGCTCAAGGAGAACCTCCAGGTCCGAGCGTCACCTTGTACTGCTCGCAGACCGTCCCGTCCGCCGCGAGCAGCAGCAAATCAAAGCCCGACGTGTCTTCAGGCGGTGACCATGTTGCCAGCACCTGCCAGGTGCCCTCCTTCTCCGAGTGCGCCGGCTCCAGGAGAAGCACCTCTGCATCTGCCCTCTGACGCAAGAGCCGCGCTGAAGTCACGGCGCATCCAGGGGTCGTCCTGGGCACACGGAGGTAGTTGACCGTCCCCACGGCGCAGATCAGGGCGGCAGCGCCAGTAGTGTTCCGGCTCGAAGGCTGGTCGACGTTCCTCGCTTGCGCACGTGAGGATCGAAGCGGAGCGCAGGCCCCGTCCTTGAAGACAGCGCCCGACGTGGTGCTGAGCGTCTCCTCGAACGCGTCCCTGGGCACCACCGTCCCGGCATCGTGCGGCAGGGGGCGCTGAAGGATGCGGAGGACATGGTCAACCCTTCCCGGCTGGAAGGTGAGCAGGAGCGGCACTCCGCCATCCACCAGGTGCACTTGCAGCGGAACCATCGGGCCGCTCGCGAGCGTCGTCGACGGCGTCAAGACGAGCGCGTTCTCCAGGTATGGGTGAAGGCGAACATCGCCACCGGGCAGCCTCAGCGCAATCCCGCCATCCGTCCGCTGGAGGGGAGCGTCGAAGACGAGCTGCACGCCGACGTTGGCCGCCGCGAACACCACGGCGGGCCGCTCCCCGGGCTCGCCGGTTATCACGACCTCGCGCTCGCCTTCGAGCTTTACCTCGGGCGATGGCTGGGCGGTGGCGGTCGCCGACACGGCCAGCACGCCGACGGCCACGCACCACCAGAACGGGGGAAGTCGCGCCACCACGGCGGCGGCATGCTAGCCACCCGCGGATCCCCCAACCAAGAGGAATCGTCAGCCAGGTCCGCTTTCACGGAGCTTCAACCCGTCACTCAACGAGGCCGGCTCCACCTTCCCCGCGGTGGTGATCGCCCTGCGCGCTCACTCCGCACGGGCGAGCCAAGACGCGCGGGCGGTCTTCTCGCCACCCACCAGCGCCTGTGATCCAGTCGGGCCTTCATGGGAACCCAGGTTCGTTCATGACCGAGCGAGCGTGCTTCATCGGGCCTGAAGGACTTCGAGTCCAGGAACGCGCTGGAAATGGCGCACGTTCGCGCTGAGCAGGGGACGCTTCACGCAGAGGCAGATACCGGCAATGAGCACGTCACGTTCGCCGATCGTGGCGCTCCGCAAGGCTCGATGTACGGCGCCTGCGCGCTTTGCGGCGGCATCGGTCAACGGATAGACGCGCACCCCGCGCAGGGCGCGCCGTGCGCGATCGCGCGCGGCCTCCGACTCCAGCCCTCTCCAGATCTCGAAGACCGTGACCGACGTCGTCGCCAGGCGGCCAGCGCGCAGCAAGGTGGCAACCCTCTGGTAGGCGCCTTCCCCTTCGAGAAGGTCCAGGAAGACATCCGTGTCGGCGACGATTACTCCGTCGTCCAGGGCGTCACCCGATTGGCACGAACGCGACTGCGAAGACCACTTCCCTTGAACGTCCCGGCCACCTCGAGCGCATCCGCGATGTCCTCGACGGAAGGTGCTGGAGGCTCATCCGAGCCGAGCTCTTCATCCGCGACCTGGTCAAGTCGACGACGAGCCCAATCCGAAAGCGAAACCCCAGCGCGCTCTGCCGCTCGCATCCACCTGGCCTTGTGGCCAGCCGGCGTCCGCAGTTCGACCCGTTCTTCAGCCTTGGCGCGCATGCCGTACATTGTACGGAACGAGGTGCGATGGGACAAGGCACAGGCCCCTCGCCTTCAAGGAAGGGCTACTCGCTGAACAGCTCGGTGGTCCTCACTCGATTCCGACCTTCTGACGTTCGCTAGATCCGATACGCCAGCCGCAGCCCCACGGCGGCGTTGTTCCGGATCGTCGCCAGCAGCGGCAGCGTCCCCGCCAGCTCGATCCCGAACGACTTGCCGATGGCCGCGCGCAGGCCGAGGGCGGGCGCCAGGTACCTCTGCTCACCGACGTGCGCGTTGAGGTCGATCGCCGCGCCGAACCACGACGCCGGCGACCACAGCACGCCGCCCGTCACCAGCAGCCCTGGTCGCGCCAGCGTCGCTCCCGCGGAGAGCCCCGCGCTCAGGTCGCCGCCCAGGTAGCCGTGGAGCTCGAGGGGGCCGACGACCTGCCAGCTGGCCGCGCCGCCCACCTCCAGCCCCACCGTCCGCACGTCCGGCATCGACGTATCGGTGGGGAGCATCAGCCGCATCGACGGCGCCACCACCACCCCGCCCGAGTGGAGCAGCACGTAGGTGGCCCCCAGCGACCCCTGCCCGAGCGACGTGCTGGTCCCCTTGAGCGACGCGTTCTGGACGTACTGGAACTTCACCACCTCCAGCGAGGCGAACACCTCCATCGGCTGGGAGGGAACGGCGTAGCTCCCGTACAGGAGCGCGCCGCCGGAGATCGCGCCGTAGAAATCCGGCGTGTCGATGGTGGCGCCCCCGAGCACGCCCAGGCCGATCTCGGTGCGCGGCCGGGCGCGCCGCCCGGTGGCGAAGTCCGCGTCGAAGAAGCCCACCGCCACCGGCCCGTCGAACAGCCCGGGCGAGGACTCCGACTTTACCTCGGCCACTCCGGGAGCCGCGGACAACAGCCCCACCATCAACCCAAGGGCGAGCTCCATCTAGCGGCCTCCGGTGACGGTCGGCGCCTCGAAGGTGCCGTTGCCGTTTCGATCGAGGAAGAACGGGTTGGTGAACGCCTGCGGCACGCCGCCGATGATCGCCGAGTAGTGGTACGCCGGGTTGGTGCGATCCGTCGGGAGGACGGGCGGCAGGATGGGACCGGCCACCGCGTCGGCCGGCCTCACGTCCGCGTGGTCCACCACCCCGTCGCCGTTGTTGTCGGTGGTGTCCGGGATGCCGTCCGGCTTGTCGTTGATGCCGCCGCCCAGGTCGCCCACCAGCGGCAGCGGCGACCCCGCCTCCACCACGATCCACGCGTCCCCGGACACGCCGGTCAGCAGCTCCGAGAGCGGCACCGCCCCGTTGAAGCGGACCAGCCCGGTGATGCCGAACGGGTCGGCCGGCTTGCTCAGCGACCCGCCGCCGATGACCTTCACCACCTTGCCGTTGACCACGATCCGGATCTCTTCCACCGGCACCCACGGCGCGGCGGCCACGGTGACGTGCAACACCCCGCTCTCGTCGGCGCGGATGGGCGCGGTGCCGTAACCCAGCGTCCCGCCGCCCTGCGCGTCCACGGTGGCGACGATCACCGGACCGTTGGTGCCCAGCACCCGCCCGTCGGCGATCGACCGGTCGAACACGTCCACGTCGAAGTTCGTGCCCGCGTTGGTGCCCGTGTAGACCAGGTTGCGCGGCACGCCGACGATGTTGTCGCTCAGCCCGTGCGAGTCGGAGTTGGCGGTGCCCACTTTCCGCTGCCCCTGGTTGAGCGTGTAGAACCAGAAGGCGCGGTACTCGAGGAAGGTGTCGTTGGCGCTCCCGTTCATCACCTCCTGCGAGAGATGCCCGTCGTTCCGCGACGACGCGTTCGGCGGGGTCCGCACGTAGACGCCGTTGTTGGTCCCGTCGTCGCTGGCGGGCAGGTTCTGGGTGGCGTCCAGCTTGATGGCGCGCGGGAAGCCCAGGTCGCGCCCGAACTCCGCCTCCGCCCACGGATGGTTGAGCTGCGCCATGTGGACGGCGCCGGTGTAGAGCGACTTCACGTTGTCGAACAGCGTGCCCGGCTCGATCAGCTCGTCAGGCGGGCTGCCGTTGTGCGTCTGGGTCCGGTCGAAGCGGAGCGGCCAGAAGTTGTAGTGGCCGATCACCAGCGGGAAGCCGTAGTTGGGCACGCGGAGGAACGGGATGTGCCCGGTGGTCTCCACGCCGTCCACCGCGCTCAGCCGGCCCTCGAAGCCCAGCGCGCGCACCGTGGCGCCGTAGTCGTAGACCACGTCGTGGTCGGTGGCGATGATCACGTCCAGCCCCGAGGCGTCGAACGACCGCACCCGGTCCAGGTCGGGGATCTGGCTGTCGAAGCTGGCCGCGCCGTGCACGTGCAGGTCCGCGGAGAGCCCGCCGATGGACAGCAGCGGCAGCGGGTTCACGTTCATCTGCACGTTGAAGGTATTCGGGGTCAACGTCATGGTGACCCGGTCGATGGTCCAGAACGGCCCCTTGAACGCGTAGATGTCGTAGGTGCCCGCCGGCACCTCCAGCGTCACCGGCCCCTGGTCGCTGGAGAGCATGCGGTTGCAGGCCGGGGACGAGCCGGGCGGCGGGCCCAGCCACGGCGAGCAGTCGCCGAACGTCCCGTGGAAGTTGCCCTTGGTGGCGTTCTGGGTGGCGGCGTCCGCCGGCACGAAGAACACGTGCGCCGACGTCCGCGGCCCGCCCAGGGCTCGCACCTCCACGTTCACCCGCGCGGTGGCGGGCAGGGTGATCGCCGGCACCGTCGAGTCCGAATCCAGCCGGCCGATGTCCACGTCCGCCTGCTTCTCCCCGAAGGAGATGGCGGAGATGACGTACGTCTTCCCCGCCGGCACCCGCGCGGTCCAGTTGCCCGCGTTGTCCGGCACCACCTGCGTCCACGGCGTGCGCCCCTCCGGCGACATGGCGGCGGTGCCCTCGGAGATCAGCAGGGAGACCTCGCGCTCGTTGCCCAGGGTGAGCGCGCCCAACCGGGTCACGCTCCCGGAGACGGTGACGTAGCTTTCGCCGAAGAGCTGCTTGCGCACCTCCAGGCTGACGTTGGTGGCGCCCGACACGTCGTGGTCGCCGGTGACGGAGATGAAGCGCTCGAAGACGACGAACTCGCGCGGCGGGACGACGGTGCGGCCCGGCCCGATCGCGGAGACCGTCTCGCTGTTGATGCCCTCCATCTGCGGCACGTTGCAGGCCACCTCGGAGTAGCTGGCGTATGGCGCCGAGTGCTGCGACGACGACAGGTACGGGAACGGCTTGAACGCGTCATTGATGGTCAACAGCCCGAAGCCCGGGTGGATCAGGCCGCCGCCGGGGTACGGCGCGAAGGGGAGCGGCTCGCGCTTGGACCAGTACCAGGTGTCGGAGAGGAACCAGAGCTGGGTGTCCAGGCCCTCGTTGACCAGCTCGGTGCGGACGCGGATGCCGGGCTCGCAGGGGCGCATCTCGTAGAGCGTGGCCACGCGGCCGCCCACCTTCGGGTCGTCCAGCCGGCCCTGCAGCTGCACCGCCACCCGGTTCGGCAGATCCTTGATGACCTGCAGGCTCTCGTAGTGGAGCGCATCGCGCGGGAGGATCCCCGCCACCTGGAACACGTCGTTGATGGCGTCGTTGTCGTCGGAGGTGGCGCCGGTCTTGGACGCGAGGTCCAGCAGCGACCCTCCGTTGGGGTCGAGGAAGTTCTGCTTGTTCAGGCCGGAGATCACCGCGGTCGCCTTCCCGTTGGTGAGCAGCACGTCGCCGATGGAGGCCAGCGCATTGTCCCGGCGCGGCGCGGCGGCGACGTCCGACGCCGTCGTGAGCGTCACGGCGTCCAGCGCGGCGTCCCCGCCCGGGCAGCTGAAGGTCAGCTTGGGGCAGGGCGTCGGCAAAACGCACCCCTGCGCGCCGGAGAGACAGCCACCCTGGTGGGCCTCGTCCCGCTTGCAGCCGGCCATCCAGGGAAGCGTGCACAGCGCCAGCGCGGCCAGCGCCGCGGTTCGAGCATGAAGGCGAGGAGGGCTCATGGCGGCGGCGAGCCTACTCCCGCGCCGGGCTTGTCACGCGCTTCGACGCTCTGGTGCTGACTTCCGAATCATGCCCAGCGAGCACGGCGAACCTGTTCAACCCGTTCACCCCGGAGCACGAGGCGTTCCGACGGACGGTGCGGCAGTTCGTCTGGGCCGGGACACCGGCGAGGCGGGCGCGCGGGGCCCGGGCGGAGGTGCAAGGGCTCTTGGCCTCCGCTCCCGCCGCCCGCGCTGGGCCAGCACACCCAGGAGATCCTGGCCGAGGCCGGCTTCAGCGCGGAGGAGATCCGCGCGCTGCGCGGCTGAGCCCTGAGCCTGCGCGAGCGCATGGAGGAACGTTGACGGTGAAGAAGTTCGTCATCTCCGGCGAGCTGGCGAGGCCGGGAGCGGCCGGGCCGTGGGCGGCGCTGGCGCTCCCAGGAGTGCCATCCCGGGAGAGCGTTCGCTGAGCGCTTCCCGGGCGAGGCGGCGGATGCCCAGCTTCGGATCGTGCGCTGCCGCCTGCGCGAGCGCCTCGTGCACCGGGGACGAGGTCGCTGGCTGGCGGCGGAGTGCGCTGACCGCGTCGCCGCGTACGTACTCGACGGCATCGCCGGTCGCGGTGCGGATGAGCGCCTCGACGAGGGCGTCCCCCTCCCGGAAGCCGGCCGCGAAGATGGCTGCGGCGCGGACCCGGGGATCGCGGTCGCCGGTGATGGCGCGGGCCAGCCGGTCGTCCACCTCGGGCGCGTCGGCCAGACGCAGCGCCGCTCGATTCGTACTCATTTCTCATTCCCCACGGGGATGCTGGTTTGACCGTTGGACGATGATCTCGGGGCTGTGCGCGTTCACGGGATGGTCGGCGCGTACTGCGTGTACGCCCACCAGTAAGTCAGGCGCGTGCCGTCCCAGCGCGCATCGGTGCGCACGAGCCCGTTCCAGCCAAGCTCGTACATCATCGTGTCGTCCCGGTAATAGGCACCGGGCTCAGCCAGTGCGCCGTGCATGTATCCCCAGAAGAGCAGCGTGTTGGGGTTGGTATCGATCTGGCCGTTCGAGACCGTGGTGATCGCAGGTGGACTGCCGTAGTTGTACTCCATGCGGTAGAAGCGCGTTGCGCCGGTGACCCGATTGTGCAACGCGATGTCGTCGGTGCCATTGTCGTCGATGCGCGCAACCGTGACCTGATCGTAGCTGCCCACGAAGCCACCCACGGTCGTGAACGCCCACCAGAAGGTTTGATTCGTGCCGTCGAAGACCGATACAAGGTAGATGATCTGGCCCGCTGAGTTGACAATGAAGAGGTCGTCGCGCCCGTCGCCGTTGAAATCGCCAGCGCGCAGTTGCAGGCCCCAGCTCGCGGTGCCTAGGTTGCCAGGGACGAACGCGGGCGTCGGGTTGAAGAAGTACCCGCCCTTGATGGAGTACATCCGATAGGCGCCACCCCAGCGCGGGTAGACGAGCACGTCGTCGCGCCCGTCGCCGTCAAAGTCTCCGACGATGGCGTCCTCGCTGTCGCCGACGATGGTAGCCTGGGTGAACCACCACCAGAGGCTCCTGCGATCGGTGCTGATGCCGTAGCACGCCAGCGCATTGTCGTCAGTGATCACGCAGGTCTGCTGGTTGTGATCGCCGTGGAAGTCGCCGACCAGCACCCGCTTGATCGGCCGTCCGGCGTAGAGCTGCAGGATACCGGTCTGGTAGAAATCGGTCTTCGACACCACGATCTTGTTGTTCGCGTACTGGATGAAGTCGGAGTAGCCATCGGCGTCGATGTCGGCGAGCTGCAGGTTCTGTGGAATCAGCATCTGCGTGTTGGTGCCCCGCTCATGCATTCCAGTGCGCACCAGGTTGCTTGTCGACACTGGTGCGGTCGGCTCGGTGCCCATGCAGCGCCCGCTCTTGCAGGGCCCCCCGGGGGGCGCGAGCGGCTCGCGCAGTGGGGTGACGCTGACGTCAGCGGAGGGCGCGACGACCTCGGCGTTGGATGGCGGACTGGAGGCGTGATTTTCCGGAGCCTTCGCGGAGTAGTCATCGCGGCGCTCGAAGCTCTCCATCTGAGTCGCCTGGACCGCCGACACGTCCGGGCCCACGGCCGCAATCGGCGCGCTGGTCAACACGGTCTCGTTGGCAGGGTCGGTCAACTGATGGGCGGCGGCACCCTGGGTGCGCTGCGCCGTCGACGAGGCCGTACCGGCGCTCGCAGTCCAGCCGGCGACGGCCTCGAAGCCGGTGGTGGCGTTGGTGTCCAGCGCCAGCGCCGAGGACTGCCCCGCCACGTCAACCGCGCCGCCGCATCCCAGACCTGCGGTCCAGAGCGCCAGCAGGCCGGCTATAGCCAGCAGGAGATGGCTCTTCGATTGCGCCGCTCGATTCGTGCTCATTTCTCGTTCCCCCTCGGGGATGCTGGTTTGACCGTTTGGACGATGGAACGTCGCCAGGCAGCGCTCGAGTCGAATGCGATTCATGGGTCCTCTCAAGTGTCGACAGCGAGCCCTGAGCCTGTGCCGCAGACTCGGTGGCGAGGCGAGTGAATCTCGCCGCGCTTGCACTTGAGACGGCCGTTTTTTCGTTTCTTCGCCGGAGTAGTGACCGGCGCTTGAGGCGCTTGAAGCTCTACGCAGCGGCGCTGGAAGACATCCGCCGCATCCGAGGACAGGCTTGGTTGGTGATGAGGGCCGCAGCGTGCGGGGCCGCCCAGGGCGTCAACCGATCTCGTGGCAGAATGAGCTCTAGGCTCCTCGCCTACGATCCGCGGCACCAACGACTCGATGTCCCCAGCCGCATCTCGGACACCGCTCTACGATCGGCTAAGCCCGCCCGGGCGATCGCAGGGCTCGCGACTCCTGCGATCGCCCAACTCAGGCTCACGTTCGACATTTTCGTCGTCCACCACGCGCTGCCCTCTCCCGACACATCTCGCCATGATGCATCCCGGCAGTGTGCCACTGCATACGTACTGTCACTCCCATCATCCCGTCGCGCCGCCTCCGCCCGCCCTGATCAACCCTGACCCGGTTAACCCGCTTCCTCTTGAGGGGCTCCCAGCAGAGCATTGCGCAGGACTCGAGGGAGCCCAGGCTCGCTCGCAGTGGTTCTCGAAGCGATCCGCTGACTGGGCTTGCGCATTGCCGGTTGAGTGGTTCCCAGAATCGCGCAGTTGCCGGAGCAGTCCCAGTAGTTCGCCGATCAATTCCAGTAGCAAGCGGAGCTGGAGGAGCATGCCGGAGGGCCCCGGGCCAGACACCGGCCCCCCAAAGGTAACACCCCCTAGGTCCACCCGACAGCAGCCGGTGCCTCCGTTGCATCTGCCGCAAGAAGAGGATGTGACTTCTGTGGACCCCGTGGCTGTCGGCATGGGCTAACTCCTCATGGCGCGCGGTTGGAGAATCGGGTAAGTCTTGCGCCTACCTGGAGGACGCCCGGGGAAGCCTGATCTTCCCTCCTGCGGAAAAGCCTTGGATCTACGCCAGGTTTCCGCGCTCATAAGACGCCTTCGGGAAGAACGGTCGCAAAGCTCCGTCTCCCGATCGAAATGCGCGCCTTCCTCTGGGAACCCGTTTCTATGGCCGAGGTGGTCCGGCCGCGGAGCGTTCTCGCCGAACTCGTGGCGAGAGCAGGAACGGTAGAAAATTACGGAAACATTGAGCAGCCGCGCCCGTACTGGTACAGCGTCGCGCCCATGAAGTCGGGCGCAGACGATCCCGATCGACCGCCCGCAGTAGCCGAGTCATCCGCCTCATCATTCGACAGCTTCATCCGCCAGCACCGCTCCGCGCTGGATCGGCGTGCTGCATTCCTCTGCCGGGGGCACTGGGACGCGGACGACCTCGTCCAGACCACTCTGATCCTGGCTGCCCGGAACTACGCCTCACTTAGAGATCACCAGCGTGGCCGCGCCTGGCTCCTCCGGATCCTTTGGCGCGCCTTCCTCGATCTCGTGCGCGGCTGGAGAAACGAGCCGCCGAGAGAGCCCGTCGAGAAGTCCGAGACCGTGCCCTTGCCAATGGACACCATTCCTGCTTGGGCCAAGCTCACCATGGAGCAGCTTGGCGCCTGTGTCGATCGCCTCCCGGACGAGCTGCAAAAGAGTTACCGGCTCTTCGCCTTCGAAGGATGTGATTACCGTTCCATCGCCAGGAAACTCAATATCCCAATGAGCACAGTGGGGACCCGCCTCTTGCGAGCGCGCAAAGCACTCAAGGAGATGCTCCGGCCTCTTGTTAGCGAGGAGGCACCATGAGCAACCCCTCCGGTGAAGCGGAATTCGCCTGCGAGCGCGCCGATGAGTACGTCGAAGGACTCCTGTCGTCGGACGAGGAGCGGACATTCCTGGCACATCTTGCCTCGTGCGTCCGCTGCCAGCGCGATCTCGATGCCGAGTTGCAGCTGCGTGCCGTCGAAGAGCGGATCCGGGCTGAGAGATCCCGCGTCGTGCCGTTCCGGGCAATCCGGCGGCGCTTCGCGGTGGGAGGGGCCGCGGCACTCGCGGCGACAATCCTGGTGGCCTTGTATGCACGGCCGGCTCCGACGCCGCTGTTGATCACGTCCGACAATAGATCCATTGAAGGCCGCATCGCCTACGCCGGGGCTGATCCACACCGCGCTTACAACCCGATGCGCGGAGGCTCCGGAGCTCCCGGCGACGAGGTCTCGCCCGAGGTGATCGCCGAGCTATACCGGCACGGTGACCTCCACGGCGTGGCCGCCGCCCACCTCCTGGAGGGAGAGCTGGCCGCAGCCTCCAGGGAGTTGGCACGCGCCCCGCGCTCGCCAGACACGGACAACGATCGAGCCCTGGTACTCATCGTCCAAAGTCAGCGCCACGAGTCGGCGCGCCTGGAGGAAGCATTGACGCTCCTGGACGATGTCCTCCGACGTGTCCCCGACCACCGGCAGGCACTCTGGAACCGTGGCCTGGTCCTCGACGCCTTGGGATTCCGGCTCGCGGCGGCTGGCTCGTTCGAACGTGTGGTGGCGCTCGATTCGGAGTGGCGCGCCGAAGCCGAGGCGCGTGCCAAGGAGCTCCGTCGAGGCTCGGAGGACCGTGGAGCATGGTGGACTGCGCGGCAGCTGGGCTACGAGATGCTGGACGGGAAAGCTCCGCTCACTCCTGAAATAGCCCATCTCTTTCCCGGAATGGCTCGCGTCTACTTCCATGACGCCGTGCGCCTTGCCGGCACCCTCGAGCGACTGAAAGAGCTGGCGCCACTCGCCGCCGAATTGGACCGGAGCTACGGTGGAGACGAGCTCTCTCAAACGCTGGAAGCGGCGCGCGCCCACCTGCGCGCAGAGCGACTCCCGCTC
>DASRBA010000178.1:0-5490 GCA_035637895.1 Myxococcaceae bacterium | reverse complement strand
CGCGACGCCCTCGCCGAGCGGCTGAAGCTCATCCGGCCCGATCACCCGGACCTGCGCTTCTTCTACGTGGACATCGCGGAGGGCGAGCTGCTCGGCGGGCACCCGGAGCTGGCGCTGGAGCCCGCGCGCACCGCGCTGGAGCTGACGCGCGCCGCCGCCGGACCGGACAGCCCCACCACCTCCCTCGCCCAGGTCCAGCTCGCCGAGGCGCTCGTCGGCCTGAAGCGGCCGGCGGACGCGGAGCCGCTGGCGCGCAAGGCCCTGGCGAACTGGGCGGCGCATCCGGGATTGCCCGACCACGCGGCGCGCGGCCACTTCGTGCTCGCCAAGGCGCTGGCGCTCTCCGCGCCGGCCGAGGCGCTGGCGGAGGCGGAGAAGGCGCGCCAGGGCTACGCGGCGCTGGAGAGCTTCCGGAAGGTGCACGCCGCGGACGTGGAGGCGTGGGTGGCCAGACTCCGCGCCTCGAAGCAGATCCGGGGACCGGAGTCGCGCTGACCGACGCGTGAGCGCGCGTCGCGCGGCGACCTCATTGGTGCCGGTCCACGGATCAGGCTTGCGTCACCGCGCGTCGCGCAGCGACCGCACGTACTCTTCAGGCAGCCCGGCCGCCTTGGCGCCCCGCTCCAACGCCTCCAGGAACCGCTGGCTCACCGGCCCCTCCAGGCTCCGGCGCTGAGGGTTGGTGACGAACGCGGTGGCGGCGACCTCCTCCCCGCCGGCGCGGACCTTCACCTCGCGCTCCACGCACATCCCGGTGACCGCGCCCTCCTTGTGCTGGACGATGGGCCAGTCCTTCGCCGCGATCTCGAACAGCACCCCGTACACCTTCGCGCCCGGCCGGTCCTCCAGCCCCGCCACCCTTCCGTTCCACCACCGCGACGGGAAGTCGTAGACCAGCCCCACGTCCACCGCCTCCACCTGCTTCCCCTCCGGGAGCTGGAAGAAGCCGTAGTTGTGCTCCGACTTCCACTGGTCGAACGCGGCGCGGTCGAGGATGGTCGAGTACGCGAAGTACTTCCGCGCCGGCCCGCCCGCCGAGGTCTGGTCGCGCTGCTGCATCACCTGGTCGTAGTGGCTGTCCATGCGCGCCCCACCCTACGACGGCCGCGGCTTCTTGGGGTTGCCGCGCACCACGTCCCGGAAGACGCCGAACATTCCACCCACGTCCAGCCGCGCGGTCTTGATGAACAGCCGCAGCGCCCGGTCCGTCTGCTCCGCCAGCTCCGCCATCCGGTCCAGCCGCTGCAGCCGCTCCGCCCCCACCTGCCCCTCGTCCCGCGCCAGCCGCTTGGCCTCGTCGATGTCCGCGCGGATCCGCTGGAGGAACCGCGCCTCGCGCTCCTCGATCACCCGCGACACCATCCGGATCAGGTCGGTCTCCGCGCGGTACTGCCAGGCCGCGCCGCCCGGCTCCCGCACCCGCTCGATCACGCCCCACCGCTCCAGGTCCCGGATCAGCATCGACACCGCGCCCTTGGAGAGCGACAGCTCCTTCTCCAACTGCCCGGCCGACATCGGCGTGCCGCGCAGGTACAAGAGCGCCCACACCCGGCCCTGGTTGCGCTTGAAGCCCCAGAACTCGATCGCGTTGCCCACCGCGTCCACCGCCATCGCCTCCCAGCGCGAGAGCGCGGGCAGGCCCTCGCCGCGGGCGGGCGGGTGCTCCACGGTCCAGAGGTAGCCCTTCATGGCCGGACGCTGGCGGCCAGCTTGCGCGCCCAGCCCACCAGTCCCAATCCGCCGGGGACCTCGGCGTACGGACCGAGCGCGTCGATCCCCGCCTCGATCTCCCGGTCCATCCGCTCCAGCGACGCCTCCAGCGCCCCGGACGTCAGCACCGCCTCGCCCAGCTCCCGCACCCGCTCCGCCGTCATCGCCGAGAACGCCCACGCGTCCCGCAGCCGCCGCCGCAGCGAGTCGTCCTTCTGCGCGGCGATCAGGATGGGCAGCGAGATGTTCCGCGCCTGGATGTCCGCGTACTGCGGCTTGCCCGGGTCCGTGCCGTTGAGGTCGCGGATGTCGTCCGCGATCTGGAAGGCGATCCCCAGCCGCCGCCCGAACACCGAGAACCGCTGGGCCGCGTCGTCGTTGCCCGCCAGGACCGCCGCCGCCGCCCCGCACCACCCGAACAGCGAGCCGGTCTTCCCCTCGTGGATGAAGCGCAGCCGGTCCGGCGGCAACCCCAGGTCCCCGCGCGACTCCACCTCCACGATCGCCGAGCGCGTCATGTCCACCACCGTGGCCACCGCCTCGTGCATCACCCGCGCCTCCATCCGCTTCAGCCGGCTCAGCGCCGTGGAGAGCAGCAGGTCCCCGGACATCACCGCCACCGTGTTGCCCCAGCGCGCGTTCACCGTGGGCCGTCCGCGCCGGAACATCCCGGTGTCCACCACGTCGTCGTGCAGCAGGCTGGCCGAGTGGATCAGCTCCGCCGCCACCGCCACCTCCACCAGGTGCTCCTGGGGGGCCCTCGCCGCGTCGCCGAACAGCCGGACCAGCATGGGCCGGGCGCGCTTGCCGCCGCCGCCCATGCACAGGTGCCGCGCCGCGCCCATCAGCGTGTCCCCGCGCGCGTGCGGGAGCGCCGAATCCAGCACCTTCTCCACGTCCGCGAGGAAGCCCGCCAGCTCGAGCTGTGCCGCCTGGATCGGGTCGAGCGTGGAGGCCGGCGCGTTCATCCCCCGTTCATATAGTTCAAGACCGCGTGAACTTCACGAAGATCGTTCCAGGCGGCGCGGTACCGGTAGAACGGGATGCCGGGGTGGAGGTGGTGCAGCAGATGTAGGTGCTGGCCCAGCAGGAGGAGGCCCACCGGGGCGCGGACCGACAGGACGCGGGTGGCGCGGAGCCGGTCCTCGGCGGCGGTCACCGTGTGCGGCCGGTGGACGAGCCAGTCGAAGGAGAAGGCCAGCGCGAGGACGGCGATCCGCGACGGGAGGATCCACGCCCAGAAGAGCGCCCACCCGTGCCCCGTGCTCACGCCCCAGACGACGGCGGTGGCGATGGTGGAGAGGCCGATCACGCTCTGAACGCGTTCGGCCAGCGAGCGGTCGCGGGCGTAGCGGAGGTACCAGCCCCACTGCGCCAGGTCCGCCACCGCCCAGCGGAGCGGGAGCATCCAGCGCGGCCCTTTTCCGTTCCAGTAGTCCGGGTCCTTGTCCGGGTCGTTGGTGTGGCGGTGGTGCTCCAGGTGGATGAAGCGGAACGCCCAGCCCGGCGCCAGCAGCGGCAGCGCCGCCAGCATCATCGCCACCAGGTTGACCCAGCGGGGCTTGAGGCAGACCGAGCCGTGCACGCCCTCGTGCAGCACGGTGAACGACGCGTAGGCGCAGAGCGAGGCGACCGCGAGCACCGCCGCCGGGTGCCAGCGCCCGGTCCACGCCGCCCAGACCGCGATCCCGTGCACGCTCCAGACGCTGATCGCGAACAGCGCCGTGGGCCAGGCGAAGCTGGGCGCGGTGAGCGCGCGAGAGGGAGAGCTGACACTCATGCAACGACCTTCCTGTGACTGTGAAGCTCAGCAGCTGGGCTGGGGACGCGTGGCGAGCCGTCCATATTGTACCGCGGAACACCCATGGTGACGGCGCCTCCGAGGTGCAAGGTCCTTGCGCCGTCCATCCGACCCCACCGGCAGGCATGTCACATCCGCCGGAAGTAGAAGCAGGAGTACGGGTTGACGGAGTGACGCTTCGAGTCAGCGATGGTGCACTGCTGACCCGGCCATGTCCACTCGCCGGCCAGCTCGTACGGGACCCCCGCAATTCACCGCCGGGATCTTGTTGATGACCAGGTGCGGCGGAGGGCGCTCCATCCCCTGCAGCGCCTGGGACAGCGCGTCGGGCTCCAGGTCCGCAACGCCCCACCGGAGAAGAGCGCGCCCATTCCGCTGCAGGCGGACAGCCCCGGCGCCCGTGAAGGAGATCTGCTCGGAGGTATCTCTTTCTTAGGCGATCGCCGCGCCGGCCGCGCGGACCGCGGTCACGTCCTACGCGCGAATGGAGGTCTTCCTGGCGCGCAGGTACCGGGCCATCCGCTCCTGGGCGGCGGGGAGCAGGAGGCGGAAGTCGCCGTCGAGCACGGCCATCGTCGCCGGGTCCAGCCGGGCGAGCCGGTCCCGGACCCGGAACATGGCCTCCGCGTCGTTGGAGACGTCGGAGCCGTCCGCGGGCAGCGCCGGCTGCACGGCGACGTGCCAGCGGTCGATCAGGTCGAGCATGTCCTCGTCCTCCAGCCGCTGGAAGGCGCCGCGCAGCGCTTCCCAGAAGCTGGGCGAGGCCAACCGGTGCGGCAGCTCCTGCCCGCACCCGCTGAGCCCGTCCTGGCCGTGGCTGACGAGGCTGGCGAACAGGAACAGCATCTGCTCGTCCTCGCTGAACCCCTGGAAGGCGGCCGGCACCTGTTCCGGGGTGAGCCCTCGAAGCCGCGACATCAACGGCGCGGCGCTCTGCATCACGAAGGAGGCGTGGTCTTGCATGGCGGTGGAAGAACGTACGGAGAGGGTGTCCTTGGCGCGATGGCGCTGGACCGGAGGCGTCTGCTGCTGAGCTCCGCCCGTCTCGCGGCGTGGTGGGCGGTGTTCGATCTCGGCCAGACCGGGCGCGCCTGGGCGGGCGGCGGGTTCGACCTCGACGCGCGCGGCTGGGCGAAGGAGCTGACGCGATCCGCCGCGCGGTGCTCGCCGATCATCCCGTTCCGCGAGTCCGTGGCGAAGCTCGGCTAGGGCGAGGGCCGGGGGCCGGGGCTTGGGCGCGGGTACTCCAGCAGGAGCGCCACGAAGTCGGAGGTGTCCCGGCCGTAGCGGCGGGTGAGGTCCTCCAGCGCGGCGTCCAGCGCGCGCACCGGGAGTTGATCAGAGGGCGCGGAGATCTGGAGCGGCTCGGCGCGCGCCTGGTCGGGGACGAGGTGGAGGCCGCGCCGGGTGGTCACCCGCGCCGCCGGCGAGATCGCCACCGCGCGGGAGCGGTAGGTGATCGCGTAGGCATTGGCGGTGAGGGCGAGGGCGATCTCGTCCACCCCGTCCGAGACCGGGATCCCGACGGTCTGGTGCCCCCAGAACGCCAGCGTGTTGCCCAGGGCGGTCGTCACCCCGCCCGCGCCGAGATTGAACGCGTCGCTGTCGTGGCGGGCGCTCCAGTCGGTCACGCCCAGCTCGCGCGCCAGCGCCTCCGCGCGCGCCCGGCCGGCGATGGCCTCGACGATGGCGAGGGAGACGGGGACGGAGGCGGTGACGCCGGTGGTGGTCACCACCCCGCGGTCGGCGACGTAGCGGCGGTCGCGCGCCCACTGCATGGTGGGGTGGGCGCGGCGGAGATCGTCGATGACGTACCAGTGGGTGGTGGCCTGCCGGCCGTCGAGCAGCCCGGCCTCCCCCAGCGTGAGGACCCCGGCGCAGATGCCCACGATGGTCGCGCCCTTGGCCGCCTGGGACTTGATGAAGGCCACCGCGGTCGGATCGTCCGGGCGGTGGAGCGCGGGGACGAAGACGTAGTC